>NZ_AZQX01000406.1:0-5159 GCF_000568385.1 Halomonas sp. BC04 | reverse complement strand
GTGGCGACGGCCATGCCCGCCCAGCCTCGGGCCGACAGGCGTTCGCCGAGCCAGGGTCCGGCCAGGGCCGCAGCGAGTAGCGGCTGAAGCGCGGTAATCAGGGCGGCCACGCCGGTGCTCACGCCATGCTCGAGCGCCAGTATCACCCCCAGCAGGTAGCCGCCCATGGTCAGGCTGCCGACGGCCATCTCCCGCCTTACATCGCGCAGCGCCAGCCGAGCACCGCCGATCAGTCGCCACCAGACGGCGACCAGCAGGCTCGCCAGAAGAAAACGCCAGGCAAACAGCGACAGCACCGGCGTATCGGCCTCGGTCGCCAGCCTGCCTCCGACGAAGCCGGAGCTCCAGCACACCACGAAGCCCATGGCGATCAGTGGTGAAACCCATGACGCTCGCATTCTCCTCCCTCCTGGATGAACTGACCTTGAGCATGGGTGAGAAATGGATTTCAATGTATCGATAACTATTCGAGCGAGCATTCAATATGTCTGAAGTCTCGTCCGCGGCACTGGACCTGGAGCTGTTGCGCAGCTTTCAGGCGGCCGCCCAGCTGGGGTCGCTGGCTGCTGCGGCACAGCAGCGGCACCGCACCGTCAGCGCTATCAGCATGCAGATCAAGCGATTGGAGGAGGCGCTGGGCTCGCGATTGCTGGAGCGGGGCTCACGGGGCGTGAAGCCGACAGCCATCGGCGAGGCCCTGCTGCAGGAGTCCCGCGAGCTGCTGCGACTGCATGACGGCATGTTGTCACGATTCACCGGGCGCGGCCTGGGCGGCAAGCTGCGCCTGGGGTTGCCGGAAGACTATGCGCGGGAGCTGTTGGGCAGCGTGCTGCCGGAGTTCATGGCGCACCATCCCGATGTGCTGCTCGAGATCGTGACCGCCACCAGTGGCGAGCTGGCCAGACAGCTGAGCCGCTCCCAGCTGACGCTGTCGGTGCTGCTGGACCGCCCCCACCCGCTGCCGGGGGGCGAGGTGCTCTGGCATACCTCGCCTGTCTGGGCCGGTCCTCGGGTCGGTGACCTGAGCGGCAGGGCACGCCTTCCCCTGGCGATGCACGAGGTGGACTGTCCCTATCGGGCCCTGGCCATCGAAGCGCTCGAGGCGATTGGGCGGCCCTGGCATGCGGTCTTTACCAGTACCAGCATCCATGCCGTCGAGAAGGCGGTGGAAATGGGCCTGGCAATCAGCGTACTCGACCGCGAGCGGCTGACCGGGGCCATGCGCGAGCTGGGACCCGCGGAAGATATGCCGCCGCTCAAACGTTGTGAGGCGAGGCTGCATTTCGCCCCACATATTGCCATCGCCTCCCAGCCGGCAGCAGAGGCGATGGCCCGCCTGCTGCGCGATCGCCTGACCCACCGCGGACCCTGGCTCAGTGTTGGTGTGTCCTGAGCGAGAGGCGGAGGCGGCACTGCCGGTGGAGAAAGCAGCTGTTGGAGCGCTCGGTTCGGCGCTCCGAGTTCCCATCGCGACTGGCGCCTCGGCGGAGGCTGTCATGGTTGGCGACGATCGTCAGCGTCGGCAACACCACCGGGAGTCCTTCGGCCTCCAGTCGCCGATGCGTCGGACCGGAGCTGAAGCTTCCTCCGACAGCGGTGTGGCGCCGTCGGTGGAAAGTATCATTGTTGGAGCGCTGCTCCGCATCGCGACTGGCGCCGATAGGCGCCTTGGCGGAGGCTGCATGGTTGGCGACGATCGTCAGCGTCGGCAACACCGCCGGGAGTCCTTCGGCCTCCAGTCGCGAGCTGAAGCTGCTCCTACAACGGCATGGCACCGTCGGCGGATAGAATCGCTGTAGGAGCGCTGCTCCGCATCGCGACTGGCGCCGTCAGGCGCTTGGCGGAGGCTGTCATGGTTGGCGACGATCGTCAGCGCTGGCAACACCGCCGGGAGGCTTGCAGCCTCCAGTCGCGAGCTGAAGCTGCTCCTACAACGGCGTGGCACCGTCGGTGGGTAGAATCTCGGAGCCAATGAGGGGAGAAACAAAAAAAGCGCCTCCAGAGGAGGCGCAGGCAAGACCGTGACTAGCAAATGAGGGGGAGAAACCATAATGAGGAACTGGCGATCCTCTTATGGGTGTGGCGCCTCATCAAACGCCACACCCTCACTGTAATCATTCTCGTTTGCGCCGTCAACACAAATGCGAATACTTTTTATTAAGTTTTATTGGTTAGCCGGCCAGGCGCAGCCAGAGCGGCAGCGTTGCCATGGCCAGCAGGGTCTGGCCGGTGATCAGGGCAGCCATCAGCTCGGCGTCCCCTCCCAGTTGGCGGCCAGGATATAGGCCGAGGTGGCGGTGGGCAGCGCGGCGAAGAGTAGCGCCACGTCCCGGCTCACCGGGTCCAGCCCCAGCACCAGGGCGAGCAGCAGGACCAGCGCGGGCATCAGTGCCAGCTTCACCAGGTTGGATGTCCAGACGCCACGGTCCAGGCGTACCAGTGCCCGGGGACGCAGGGCCACTCCCACCGCGACCAGACCCAGTGGCAGGGCGGCGCGTCCCAGCAGTTCCACCGTGGCACCGCTCCAGCCGGGCAGTCCGATGCCGGTCAGGTTCAGGGCGATACCGACCAGGCAGGCGAGAATCAGCGGGTTGCGTACCAGTGCCAGCAGGCTCTTGCCCAGGCTTGAGGGCCCCAGCGTGCCGGCGGCAATGAAGCTCGCCACGCAGAGTACGTTGACCACCGGCACCATCAGGCCACGGCCACCGCCGCCACGGTGGCACCGGCGGAGCCGTGCAGTGCCGCCGCTCCGGCAACCCCCACGTAGGTGTTGAAGCGCAGCGCGCCCTGAAACACCGAGGTGAAGGCCGCCGATTCGAGCCCCAGCTTCGGCCGAAGGGCCCACAGCAGGGCGGCGAAGAGCAGCATGGCGCCGAGCAGTGCCATGGCCAGGCGGACGACGGGTACCTGGCCGACATCGGCGGTTGCCAGGGTGGCCACCAGCATGGCGGGAAACAGCAGAAAGTAGATCAGCCGCTCCATGGCGGGCCAGAAACCGTCGCCGGGCAGGCGACGCCAGCCCAGCACGGCGCCCAGCAGTATCAGCAGAAACAGCGGTCCCAATGCCTGCGCCACACCTTCCATTCGAACTCCTTTCAACCCTTGCAAAGCCGCTGCCCTGCGACATCCATCCACGGTCGATGCCCGGCAAATGCTGTTAAGCTTACCCCTCTGTCGCCTCTCATTGGAGTGCTGCTTTCGCCGTCATGAGCTCATCCACTCATCCAGACCCAAGGGATACCCGCTTTCCCGGACTCCGCCTGATGATCCTGGCCACCCTGTTGGCACTGGCGGTGGCCCTGTGGTACCTGGTCTCTCATCTGGTGCGGGGCGATCACGGCATTGCCTGGTACGACGCAGCGGCTCCCTGCGAGTTTCATCGGTCTTCCTGCCAGGTGATGCTGGGGGACGCCCGGTACCTGAGTCTGGCGGCCGATGCCCCTGGGGGGATTCGGGCGCTGGAGCTGCTGCCCCTGACGGTAACGCTGGAGGGCGTGGAGGCCACTGCCGTTCATGTCGACTTCGTGGGTCGCGATATGGATATGGGCTTGCACCGGTTCCCTCTCGAAGCGCAGGATAATGGGCGCTATGAGGGGGTTGCGCAGGTGCCGATCTGCACCGAGGCAACCATGGCCTGGCTTGCCCAGGTCGTGGTGGAGACCACCGATGGCCGGCTGGGTAGCCGGTTCGATTTTACTGTGGAGCGAAGTGTGCCATGAAGCGACAGGGTATCTGGAAGGTGTTGGGTGTCGTGGTCGTGCTGGCCGTGGCGCTCGGTGGCTATGGTTGGTACGAGCAGCAGAGGGCAGCGGATGATGGCGGTCCTCGGGGCGGTCCGGTAGAGATGCCCTCCACCCAGGGTGACTTCTCGTTGACCCAGATGGATGAGGACCAGGTCGCCATCCTCTTCTTCGGCTATACCTACTGCCCGGACGTCTGCCCCATGAGCATGGCCGTGATTCGTCAGGTCATGCAGGGGTTGGATGACGAGCAGCGCCAGCGGGTGGTGCCGGTGATGATCACGGTGGACCCCGAGCGGGATACGCTGGAGCGTCTGGAAGAGTACGTGGGCTTTTTTGGCGATGACTTCATCGGTGTGGCCGGCAATGAGGAACAGCTCGAGGAACTGGCCGGGCGCTATAACGTGGTATGGCGGCGGGTGGAAACGCCGGATTCGGCGATGGAATACACCGTCGACCACAGTTCCTCGCTCTATCTGGTCGACCGTGACGGCCAGATCCTGCAGCGGGTGCTCTATTCGCCGACGCCTCACCCGCTGCGCTCGGCGCTGGAGAGCGAGCTGGGCAGCTAGGTCATTCGTCCTCGGCCGGGCTCTCCTCCAGCCGGTCGATCATGGCCATCAGCGCCCGTACCTGAACGCCTTCCCGGGTATCGTGCAGGGGGTCGAGCTGCCAGGTGCTCTCGGTAAAACCCCACCAGTCCCAGCAGCCCTGGGGGTTGGCCAGGCTGGTTTCCGCCTGGGGGTAGAGCACGACCCGCTGGTTGGCCACGGCCCACTCGTTGAGCCCGCTGTGGCGTACGAAGGCCTCGCCGATTTGCTTGCTGTCCATCCCGCAGCCATGCAGGGCGAGTGTCAGATCACAGCCACCTGCCTTGCACGCCTCGGGTACCAGGGCATAGCCCACGTCGCCCATTCCGCGCACCGCAAACTCCTCCTGATCGAAGCGCAGCAGCTGCGTCATATCGACCTCTTGTGCCGGGACAAGCTCGCCATGCAGCCAGGCCAGTGCCTCGCCGGCGATATCCGTACCGCATGCCAGCAGGTGTGTTCCGCCACCACCGCGACACTCGGCCAGCCAACTGGGCGGAATCTGCTCGTCGGAGCGGATGGGCCAGCCGTGGCCGGCGTCCGGCGCGAGGTGCACCTTCAGTTGATCTCCGGCATTGGCCAGCCAACCGGCCAGCTGCTCGGCCAGGGCTTCTCCCAGGGAGGAATCGACGACGTTGTCGGCTTCGCCGTGCCACACATAGGCACGCAGCTCGGCCAGCTCGTCGGCATCACCCACCAGCTCACGTGCCTGGTAATCGCGCAGCTTCAGATTCAGGGCGGCGAGGTCCGGAGGACCTCGCCGGGTTGACATGCACTGGCCCAGGGCACGTCCGAGGCCGCCCTGGGCGCAGCTCCACGGGCCGGCGGC
>NZ_AZQX01000405.1:0-5241 GCF_000568385.1 Halomonas sp. BC04 | reverse complement strand
CTCTTGCCCGCATTGTCCGCGCTCTACCAGCGTGACACTGTGGCCGACTTCGGCCAGCTGCCAGGCGGTCATCATGCCAATGACGCCCCCGCCGATAATCAGATAATCACTCACCAGGGCCCCTCATCTCTTGACGCCAAGCGCTGCCCAGAATGGCTCGGTTCGCGCTGGCAGAATGCGCCATAGCTTACCCCGCTTTGTCCGTATCTTCAGCACGGTCGAGACGAACGCGATACGCCCCGCGAAGACGGGGCGCAGAGGGTGACGACGGGACACTCTCCTTTCAGGCAGCAGCCCCTTTCAACCGCTCGCTGCGCCGACGCAACAGCTCCATGGTCACCAGCAGCAGGGTCGAGAGCAGGATCAGGATGGTGGCCATGGCAGCGATGGCCGGGCTGATATTTTCGCGAATGCCGGAGAACATCTGGATCGGCAGGGTACGCTCGGTGGGGCTGGCAATGAACAGCGCCACCACCACCTCATCGAATGACGTGGCGAAGGCGAACAGGCCGCCGGACACCACCCCGGGGACGATCTGCGGCAGGATGATGGTGAAGAAGACACGCAGTGGGTTGGCGCCGAGGCTGGCGCCGGCGCGGACCTGGTTGAAGTCGAACCCCTGCAGGGTGGCGTTCACGGTAATGACGACGAAGGGCACCCCCAGCACGGTATGGGCCAGGATCAGGCCGGCATAGGAGTTGAGCAGGCCCACCTGGGCGAAGAAGAAGTACATGCCCACGGCGACGATCACCAGCGGCACCACCATGGGGGAGATGAGCAGCGCAATGATCAGCCCCTTGCCGGGGAAATCGGCCCGATTGAGCCCGACCGCCGCCAGGGTACCGAAGGTCATCGCCAGCAGGGTCGCCAGTGGCGCCACGATCAGGCTGTTCTTCAGTGACGACATCCAGGGGCCGGATGTGTCGAAGATGGCCGCATACCACCGCAGCGAGAAGCCCGGCAGCGGATAGGTCAGGAAAGAGCTGCTGCTGAACGACAGCGGAATGATCACCAGCACCGGTGTGATCAGGAACAGCAGGATCAGGCCGCAGAAAATGCGGAAAAACCAGAACCAGACCTTTTCCACCGGCGATGCATAGGGAGGCAGAGCCATTATTCTTCTCCTGAGCGGTTCAGTTCCTGATCATCTGCTTGCGGTTCACCAGACGGTGATAGACCAGATAGAGCATCAGCGTTACCACCAACAGGATGCTGCCAAGCGCCGCCGCCATGCCCCAGTTATTGGTGCTGTTGGTGTAGTAGGCCACGTAGTAGCTCACCATCTGGTCGGCTGGCCCACCCACCAGTGCCGGCGTGATGTAGTAGCCAGCGCCATGATGAAGACCAGGATCGTGCCTGCCGCGATGCCGGAAACCGTCTGGGGCACATAGACCTGCCAGAAGGCGGCGAAGGGATGCGCCCCCAGCGACACGGCGGCGCGCTGGTAGCTGGGCGAGATGCCTTTCATCACGCTGTAGAGCGGCAGCACCATGAACGGCAGCAGGATGTGCACCATGGCAAAGAACACGCCGATGCGGTTGAACACCAGCTGTAGCGGCGAGTCGATTATTCCCGTGGCTATCAATGACTGGTTCACCAGGCCATTGGATTGCAAAAGGATGATCCAGGCCGCGGTACGCACCAGCAGCGACGTCCAGAATGGCAATAGCACCAGTATCATCAGCAGGTTGCTGGTCTTCGCCGGCAGCGTGGCCAGCAGGTAGGCCAACGGGAACCCGAGTGCCAGGCAGATCAGCGTGACGCCACCGGCGATCACCAGGGTGCGCTGGAAGACCGCCTGATAGAGGCGATCGCCTTCCGCGATGCGTTGAATCTGGCCGGTGTCGCCACGCTCGAGGTCGACCGATGCCAGCAGATAACGGTCCGTGGTCGGCGGTGCGGCACGCTGGATACCAAGCCAGGTGGCGGTTTCGCCCCAGGCCTCATCGATCTCGACAAGGGTGGTCGTCCAATCGGCATCGGCCTCCAGGCTCGCAGGCAGCCCTCGCAGCGTGCGCATCAGCAGGCTGCGGTACTGGGTATCCTCGTAGTTGAGGCGACGGCCGATGCGCCCCAGCCCACCCCCCTGGCGCGAGTCGCGGAGCTCGGCGGCGAAGGCTGCCATGGTGGACTCGTCGGGCAAGCCGGTACCGTCCCACTGCTGGATCCCGGCCGTGGTCAACGGCATGACCGTCTCCAACTCGGTATTGTCGACGCTACGCCACAGCATGCTGCCGATGGGCATGACAAAGACGACTATCAGAAACAGCGCCAGCGGTGCGACCAGCCCGAATGCCTTCCATTTGCGCAGCCGCTCGGCGCGTCGCAGCTGGGCCTTGAGCGTACCCGCCGGTCTAGATGGCGGCTGCGAAGCCGCAATGGTCGTGGTCATGGCCTTCTCCCACTGATGAAGACCGGCGTGACCCAGCGGGTCGGGACACGCCGCAGGAAACGGGGCAGCGGCCGGGAAGCCGCTGCCGACGTCGTGGGATCAGCGCGCCGCCCAGGCGTTGAAGCGCTGCTCCAGCTCCTCGCCGTAGTCGACCCAGAAGGCGGTATCCACGGCCAGTGCACCTTCCATGTTCTCTTCATGGGTGGGCATGCGCCGCGCCTGCTCCTCGTCGAGCTGGGCAATGGCGTCAGGATGCACCGGCCCATAGGGAATCTGGCTGGAGTAGGCGGCCTGGTTCTCGGGCTGGCTGGCGAAGATGATGAAGTCGTAGGCTTCGTCGACATACTCGCTGCCCGCCACGATGGCCCAGTAATCCAGGTCGTAGATGCTCTCGTTCCATACGATCTCCAGGTTACTGCCTTCTTCCTGGGCGGCGGCGATGCGTCCGTTGTAGGAGGAGGTCATGACCACGTCACCGGCAACCAGCCACTGGGGTGGCTGTGCACCCGCCTCCCACCACTGGATGTGCTCCTTGATCTCGTCGAGCTTGGCAAAGGCGCGGTCGACACCTTCCGGTGACTCAAGCACCCCATAGACCTCGTCGGCCGGCACCCCATCGGCCATGAGCGCAAACTCCAGGGTGTACTTGGCACCGCGACGCAGGCCACGGGTGCCGGGGAACTGCTCCACATCCCAGAAATCGGCCCAGGAAGTCGGCGTCGTATCCAGGGCGTCGGCATCGTAGGCGAGCACCGTGGACCAGACGAAGGTACCGACGCCGCACTCATCGAATGCCGAGTCGATCAATTCGTTGCCCAGTCCCAGCCGGCCCCAGTCGATGGGCTCGAACAGCCCCTCGAAACAGCCACGGACCAGCTCCGGAGATTCCATCTCCACCAGGTCCCAGCTGACGTTGCCGGTCTCGACCATGGCACGGATGCGCGACAGCTCACCGTTGTAGTCGCCCGGTGTGAGGTTGATGCCCGTGCTCTCCTGGAAGGGGCCGTAATAGGCCTGCTGCATCGCATCACCGGACGCACCGCCAAAGGAGATGACGGTCAGTGCCTGGGCTCCGGCGGAAACGGCCAGCCCCGCCGTCAGCAGACTGCCCATGGCAACGCTGCGGCCAAGACGCGAGAGTGGGAAGCGGCTGTGAGTCATATCTTTCTCCTGGTCACAAGGACCCTTGTTGTTGATATGGAACGTTGTTGATATGGAACGCTGGTGCTGCACACCATGCCGACCCTCCGAGAGGGAACTGGCACCATGCTCTGCGGTGGCATTCAAGAAGCGTCCAGTGCTCGGACGTCTTCGTCCCGCCAGCCGAGCTCCACCACATCACCCGACTGCATGCTGCTGGTGAACTCATCCACGGAGACGCGGGCCACAAAGTCGTCGTTGCCGGCAAGTTCACAACGCACCCGCAGGTGGTCACCGAGGTAGATGAACTCCCGCACCCGCGCCTGCAAGCGGTTGGGCAACTGCCGTGTTGCGCCATTGAGCTTGATGCGCTCGGGGCGAATCGACAGCCGTGTGGCATCGCCCACCGCCAGGTTCGGGCCAAGCAGCGCACCGGTGTTCATGCCCTCGCCAAAACTGACCCGGCATTGGCGCCCCTCCACGGATTCGATGCGACCGGGCAGGGTGTTGTTTTCGCCAATGAACTGGGCAACAAAGGCGTTCGCCGGGTATTCGTAGAGATTGCTGGGGGTGTCGATCTGCTGGATGATCCCGTCATCGAATACCGCGACGCGATCCGACATGGTAAGTGCCTCGCTCTGATCATGGGTGACGAACACCACCGTCAGACCCAACTGCTCATGAAGCTGCTTGATCTCCAGCTGCATGTGCTCGCGCAGCTGCTTGTCGAGTGCACCGAGGGGCTCATCCATCAGTATCAGCTGCGGCTCGAAGACCAGGGCGCGGGCCAGGGCGACACGCTGCTGCTGTCCACCGGAGAGCTGTGTCGGGCGCCGCCGGGCGAATTCACCCAGCTTGATCATATCCAGTATCTCGGCCACCTTGCGGTCGGCCTCGGCGGCAGGCATCTTGCGCGTCTTGAGCGGGTAGCGGATGTTCTCTTCCACCGTCATGTGGGGAAAGAGCGCATAGTTCTGGAACACCATGCCGAAGTTGCGCTTGTGGGGAGGTACGCTGTTGAGGCGCTGGGTGCCCAGGAAGATATCCCCATTGGTGGGCACCTCGAAGCCGGCGAGCATCATCAGGCAGGTTGTCTTGCCAGAGCCGGAAGGTCCCAGCAGGGTCACGAACTCCCCCTGGTGGATGGTGAGGTTGAGATCCTTCACCACCAGGTTCTCGCCATCGAAGGTCTTCTGTACCGCATTGAAGCGAACCAAGGGGGGCGCCGGGTGGGAGGGTTCGCTGGTCTTGTTGTTTGGCATGGTGTCACCCGCAGTTGAAAATGGGTGCCGTGACGTCAACAATTACAGACGTTCACATAAAATATCCACATTCCAAGCTATGCGTCCGCCCACCTCTCGTCAAGTATATTTCACACATTATTTGGCTTAAGTCACTTCTCAAGCGCCGGGCCGGCCATGCCACGCGGCAGAAAATCACCACCAGGGCGAACAGGATGCCAGACCAAAGCAAAGCGCCTCTTTCCCGCGCGAGCCCGCTAGCCTAGAGTGGAGTCATGTTACGCAGTAAATCAGGAGGCTAGCCCATGACGGCTCAAGACCGACCCTCGGTCATGGCAGGAACCGAGCGACGCGCTCAGCTCTCGCTTTTCGCTCGCAATTTCTTCAAGCATCCGCGGATGCTCGGCTCGATCATTCCCAGCTCACCGTACCTGGTGCGACGACTGCTCGAGCCGGTCGACTGGGAGC
>NZ_AZQX01000404.1:0-39833 GCF_000568385.1 Halomonas sp. BC04 | reverse complement strand
TACTGATGTTGGCGTGGGTACCGGTGAGACTGGCGCGGAAGCTGGTGCCGGTGCAGGCGTTGGTGCCGATGCGGACTTCGACTCGGATGACGAGTGGGACGACGAGACCGACGAGTGGGAAGAAGAGAATGAAGAGGAAGAGTGGGAAGAGGATGAGGAAGACGATCAGGATTGGTAAGGCCTGATACTGCCAGGGATGGCGGTCACTGCCCAGGGACGGGCGGTGACGTCTCCTCAAGGTTGGTGCGCTAGCATCATCCGCCTCACCCGCCCCCGGCCATGCCGGGGGCGGTTCTGTTGTGAGGGGCATCCTGGCTGACCTGAAACGGTGCTATAGCCACCCGAGCCATTGCCACCAGAGAGAGTCCAGCGGCCACAGCAGCAATATGCTGAGCAGGGCGGTGACCAGGCATAGCCGAGCGGTTTCCCGTAGCGAGATGCGTGCTGCCAGGATACCGACAATCAGTGGCGGAGCCTGGTAGGGCAGCAGCACCGTAGAGAACCCCACCACCTGGGTCATGTAGACCGCTTCCGGCGACCAGCCGGTGATCTCGGCGAGCCCCGGCGCCATGGGAGTGAGGATGGCGGGAATGCCGGGCAGTGTGACCAGGGTGCCCAGCAACATGGCGAGCGCCGAAAGCATGCCAAAGGCGGCCGCATCGCTGGCCTCGCGCAGGGGAAGAACCGATAGCAGACCACCTGCCACGAGAGTGCCCAATCCACTCTGGTAGGCCAGGGCGCCGAGGCTGACGATGCCGGCGACATAGATAAAGGAGTCGAAGCTGATCGATTGCAGCGGCTTCTCGGCCAGCAGCCGGCTGCCGGGGAAGAGGCAGACAAGGGCCACTCCCATACCGATCCAGGCGGGCGATATGCCGTGCCAGGCATCGGTCATCCATAGCAATACCGCCACGGAGAGCAGGGCAGCCAACCAGCGCTCGGGTGCAGCGAGGTACAAAGATGGCTTCGGCTCACGGGTATGCGCCGGTGCCTGGCCGGGGAAGAGCCACAGCATGACCCCGATCAGCAGCAGCGTCTTGAGCAGGCCCAGCACCGGAAAGTGCAGCAGCAGGTAGTCGCTGTAGGTGGGCGGCGTGCCCAGCACCGCTTCCGCGGCCCCCATCAAGACGTTGTTGGGCACATTGGCGGGAAGTATGGCGTAGGTGGGCAGGAAGGTGCCCATGATGCCGCCGAGTATCAGCCCGGTTCTGGCCCGCTCCCCATGGGCATAGCCAGATGGTCGGCCAGAGTGGTCAGGATGGGGACCATCAGCAAAATTCGGCCCATGCCCGAGGGCATGAAGAACGCCATGGCCAGGCCCAGCAGAATCACGCCGATCAGCGCCCGGCGATAGGACCCTTCCAGCCAGGGACCAACGCCCTGGGCCAGCGTCGTGCCCAATCCGGTATATTGGATCGCCGCGCCGATGATGAGACCGGCGAAGACCAGCCAGGTTGCCGCCGAGCCGAAGCCGGCAAAAACCGTCTCCGCCGGTGCCACGCCGGCAAGGGTGCAGAGCGTGAAGAATACCAGCGCCGTCAGCCACTGCGGCAGCCAGCCGGTCGCCCAGAGCCCGATGCAGAGGCCGATCACCGCCCCCGCGCGAACGATTACCGGTGCCGCAGGCATTCCCAGAAGGAAAAGCGTGACGCCCACCAGGGCCACGAGCGATATCCAGTGGCGAGGTGTGGGCAACGACTTGGCGGCAGGCATGACGGCTCCGGGCGAGAGGGACAGCCGCAGAGTTTAGCAGGCGAAACACCTGCAGTGACCCCTATGGCTCGACCGGGGGAGCCTGCTTCGGGTGAGACTGCTGCCGGGGAGCCCGGCTGGCCTCAGCTTCTGGAAAGCCGGCGTGAATTGGCGCTGCTGCGGCGATGATAGGGCGAGAGAGTGCGACGGCCCGTGACCCACCAGGGGGTGTTCTGGCCGAAGGCCATCCCCAGCATGGCTTTCTGCATCTCGAAGCCGGTTTCCAGGCTCGCCTCGAGCTTCTCGCTCACCATGCGCTGGTTCTCCTTGATCACCCGGTCGCTGTTGGGGGCTTGGGTTTGCCATAGATTGTTGCGCAGGGCGATGGTGGAAAGCGAAGTCGACCAGAGTTCGAATGCCATGACCCCCAGCTGCCAGACGTCCATCATGGCTGCGGGGGTGTGGGGCAGAATAGGGGAATGGATCGGGCTTTTCATGGGGTCGCCTCTTCGTCAGGAGTCGGGGGCGGACTGCGGCCGCTCGGGCGGGCAGTGTGGGCGCCTCATTGCTGCGGTGCAATAACTCATGTTGCACCTGCCTTTCCAGGCGAGCCGACTTCGCAGTGCGAAGGGTCAGTATCTGTCCTTGGGTTCGCTTCGGTGTACGCCTTGCGGGAAGGCGGATCGCCTTCCCGCCGTTGCTCTCACTTCACCTTGGGATCCAGCTCGCCGCGCTCGTAGCGCAGGAACATCTCTTCGAGGTTGATCGGCTTGATCCGGCTGGCGTTGCCGGCGGTGCCGAAGGCCTCGTAGCGGGCGATGCAGACGTCGCGCATCGCCGTCACGGTCTCCTTGAGGAACTTGCGGGGATCGAACTCGGAGGGGTTATTGGCCAGGAAGCGACGTACCGCGCCGGTGGAGGCCAGGCGCAGATCGGTGTCGATGTTGACCTTGCGCACGCCGTGCTTGATACCCTCGACGATCTCCTCGACGGGAACGCCGTAGGTCTCGGGGATCTCGCCGCCGAACTCGTTGATGATCGCCAGCCACTCCTGGGGCACCGAGGAGGAGCCGTGCATCACCAGGTGGGTGTCGGGGATGCGGGCGTGGATCTCCTTGATGCGCTGGATGGAGAGGGTATCGCCGGTGGGCGGCTTGGTGAACTTGTAGGCGCCGTGGCTGGTGCCGATGGCAATGGCCAGGGCGTCGACGTGGGTCGCCTTGACGAAGTCGGCAGCCTCCTCGGGATCCGTGAGCAGCTGATCCATGTCCAGCTTGCCTTCGGCACCGATGCCGTCCTCCTCGCCAGCCATGCCGGTCTCCAGGCTGCCCAGGCAGCCCAGCTCGCCCTCTACCGAGACGCCACAGGCATGGGCCATCTCGACGGTACGGCGGGTGACATCGACGTTGTAGTCGTAGTCCATGGGGGTCTTGCCGTCTTCACCCAGTGAGCCATCCATCATCACCGAGGAGAAGCCCAACTGGATGGAGCGCTGGCATACCGCGGGGCTGGTGCCGTGGTCCTGGTGCATGACCACCGGGATATGCGGGAACTCCTCGATGGCGGCCAGTATCAGGTGGCGAAGGAAGGGGGCGCCGGCGTATTTGCGGGCGCCGGCGGAGGCCTGGACGATGACCGGGGAGTCGGTCCGGTCGGCGGCTTCCATGATGGCTCGCATCTGCTCGAGGTTGTTGACGTTGAAAGCCGGGACGCCGTAGCCGTATTCGGCGGCGTGGTCCAGCATCTGGCGCATGCTGATCAGTGCCATGAAATTATCTGCCTCTGTGTGCGATCGGTCTATGCAGTGACGGCGCAGCCGTAGCCGCGCCGATTAAGGGGTGCCGTGGGGCATGCTCAGCGTGCGGCAGCGTCTTCCAGGGCCTTCACCGCCGGCAGGGTCTTGCCTTCCACATACTCGAGGAAGGCACCGCCGCCGGTGGAGATATAGGAGACGCGCTCGCCGATGTCATACTTGTCGATGGCGGCCAGGGTGTCGCCACCACCGGCGATGGAGAAGCCGTTGCTCTCGGCGATGGCCTGCGACAGCGCCTCGGTGCCATGGCCGAACTGGTCGATCTCGAACACGCCGACGGGGCCGTTCCACAGGATGGTGCCGGCATCCTTGAGCAGCCCGGCCAGGCGCCCGGCGGTGTCGGGGCCGATATCGAGGATCATCTCGTCGTCGTTCACCTGGTCCACCGGCTTGACCACGGCCTCGGCCGATTCGGAAAACTCGGTGGCGACGACCACGTCAGTGGGCAGCGGGATCTCTACCCGGCTCATCAGTTCCTTGGCCTGGTCGACCAGGTCGGCTTCATGCAGCGAGTTGCCGACATTGAAGCCGGCCGCCGCAATGAAGGTGTTGGCGATACCGCCACCGACGATCAGTTGGTCGCACTTCTCGGAGAGCGCGTTGAGCACGTCGAGCTTGGTGGAGACCTTGGAGCCGCCGACGATGGCAACCATGGGACGCTTCGGTGTGGCCAGGGCCTTTTCCAGGGCGTCGAGTTCGGCGGCCAGCAGCGGGCCGGCGCAGGCCTGCGGGGCGAAGCGGGCCACACCATGAGTGGAGGCCTGGGCACGGTGGGCGGTACCGAAGGCGTCCATGACGAAGATATCGCACAGCTCGGCGTACTGCCGGGAGAGGGTCTCGTCGTCGCCCTTCTCGCCAACGTTGAAGCGTACGTTCTCGAGCAATATCACTTCGCCGTCGGCCAGGTCCAGGGAGGCGTCCAGGTACTCCTTTATCAGCGTGACCGGGCGCCCCAGAAGCTGGCCCAGATGCTCTGCCACCGGGGCCAGCGAGAACTCCTCGGCCGGCTCGCCTTCGGTGGGGCGGCCAGGTGGCTCATCAGCATCACCTTGGCACCGGCATCACGGGCGGCCTTGATGGTCGGCAGGCAGGCCCGAAGACGGGCGTCGCTGCTCACCTTGCCGTGCTTGACGGGTACGTTCAGGTCCTCGCGGATCAGCACGCGCTGTCCGGAGAGGTCGAGGTCGGTCATCTTTAGCACGTTCATCGGGGTGTCTTCCTCATCTGAGAAACCGAAGCGGGGTCATCGGGGCAGGGTCATCGAAACGGAGCATCGGAACAGGGTCATGGGCTGTCCGGGGCCATGGCCGCTAGCCGCTCGCTCACGTCGAGCATGCGGTTGGCAAAGCCCCATTCGTTGTCGAACCAGCACAGCAGCTTGATCAGGCGACCGCCCGCCACCCGGGTCTGAGTGGCGTCCACGATACCCGAGCGGGGGTCGTGGTTGAAGTCGCTGGAGGCCATGGGCTCCTCGGTGTAGCCCAGCAGGCCGGCCAGGCGACCCTGGCAGGCGTGGCGCAGCAAGGCGTTGACCTGGGCGGCCGAGGTGTCCCGGCGGACGCAGATCGACAGGTCCATGGCCGAGACGTTGATGGTGGGCACGCGCATGTGCAGGCACTCGAAGCGGCCGGCCAGGTGCGGCATCAGGCGGTTGATGCCGCGGGCCAGGCTGGTGTCCACCGGGACGATGGAGTGCATCGCCGAACGGGTCAGGCGCAGGTCGGTCTGGTGATAGGCGTCGATCACCGGCTGGTCGTTCATCGCCGAGTGCACGGTGGTGGTCACGCCGTGCTCGATGCCCAGCGCCTCGTCGAGCACGGTGAGCACCGGGATCAGGCAGTTGGTGGTGCAGGAGGCCGCCGAGACGATACGATGGTGTGGTGCCAGGGCGTCGTCGTTGATGCCGCAGACGATGGTGGCGTCCACATCGCTCTCCGCCGGCTGGGAGAAGAGCAAGCGACCGGCGCCGGCAGCGAGGTGGCGCTCTGCCGTGGCGCGATCCTTGAAACTGCCCGAGCACTCCAGCACCAGGTCGATGTCCAGCGCTTCCCAGGGCAGCCGTGCCGGATCGGCTTCCGAGAGGATCCGTATCGGCCGGCCGTTGACCATGAGCCGACCGTTTTCCGCCGTCACGCTGCCGGGAAAGCGGCCGTGGGTGGTGTCGTAGCGGGTCAGGTAGGCGATGGTGTCCAGGTCGGACAGCTCGTTGATCGCCACGACCTCCAGCTCGGGAGCATGGCGTTCTTCCAGGGCGCGCAGCACGCACTGGCCGATACGACCGTAACCGTTGATGGCGATACGATGGGCCATGGGGCTGCCTGGTACTCCAGAGGATGTAACACAAGCCGGCAATTCTAGCGCATTTTCAGGTCGAGCGTCTGCTCCTAGAGCCCCACCAGTCGCCACGCCAGGGGCAGGAACAGCGCGCTGAAGATGCCGGTCAGGCTCATGCCCAGTGATGCGAAGGCGCCGGCGGTGGTGCCGTATTCGAAGGCGCGTACCGTACCGATCACATGGCCGTTGACCCCCAGTACGAAGCCCAGTACCCGTTCATCGCGGATACCCAGCCAGCGGGAGAGCAGCCCGACGAAGGCGGTGGCCATCACGCCGGTGATCAACAGGCCGCCCATCATCAAGGGGATGACACCGCCGAGCTGTTCGGTGATGCCCATGGCGATCGGTGCAGTCACCGATTTCGGCGCCAGGGAGGCAAGCACCTCGGGCGTGGCACCGAGCAGCCAGGCGAGTCCCACCGAGTAGAGCGCGGCCAGCATGGCCGCCGGGGGCAGGGTGCAGAGTACCGGCAGCCAGAGCTCGCGAATGCGCGGCAGCTGCTGGTAGAGCGGCACGGCCAGCGCTACCGTGGCGGGGCCGAGCAGCAGCATCAGCCAGCCGGCGCCGGCGCGGTAGTCGTCGTAGTCGATTCCGGTGAGTGCCAGGGTAGCGGCCAGCAGCATGGCGGCGATCAGTACTGCGGGGCACCAGCTCGGCTTGCCCAGTCGGACGAAGAGGCGGGTGCCGGCGAGATAGGCGGCCAGGGTCAGGAAGATGGCCAGCATGGGTGTCTCGAGCAATACCGCCCTTAGCGGTGCCAGTCCCTCATTCATCGGCATCGGCCTTCGGCATGAAACGCAGCATCAGCCAGAGCGTGGTGGCGACGCTGAGCAGGGTGCCGAGCACCAGCGCCACGCCAACGATCAGCCACTGGCCGGCAAACGCCTCGACGATGAAGAACACCCCGACCACACCGGGCATGATCAGCATGGCCAGTATCGCGATCAACGGTTGGCTGGCGGACTGTATTTCCTGGCTGACGCGGCCTTTCGCCATCAGCCACAGGGTCAGGGCGAGCATGCCCACCACGCCGGGAGAGACAGGCAGGTGAAAGAGCCATACCAGGGTTTCTCCCAACAGCAGAAACCCCACCAGCCAGAGAAATCCGTAAAGCGATGACATGGCGATCCTTGGCAAGATGGCGTGACACAAAAAAGCGTGCGAAAAACGCGCATGCGGGGGCTTGAAAACCGCGCAGGCGCTCCTATTTGTCGTTACAGGAGGCCCGGGGCCAACCCGACGGCCTCATGACCCCAACCACGTAGGAGGTGTTCGTCATGTTCGGAGATCTCAGGCGTTTCGACAGTGGACCGCTGCGGGGAGCGGACCGGTTCCGGGAGCTGCTGGACGAGCTGTTTCCCGATCCTGGTGTCGCCAACATCCGTTCGGTTCCCAGCGGCAGTTTCCCCATGATCAACATCGGACGTACCGACGATGCGGTGCGAGTCTATGTCTTTGCCGCCGGGCTGTCAGCCGATGACCTGGAAGTGAGTATCCAGGATAACGTCCTGACGCTGCAGG
The DNA here is from genome assembly GCF_000568385.1 of Halomonas sp. BC04. NCBI lineage: Bacteria > Pseudomonadati > Pseudomonadota > Gammaproteobacteria > Oceanospirillales > Halomonadaceae > Halomonas > Halomonas sp. BC04. Next base: position 32,473 of record NZ_AZQX01000404.1, on the reverse strand, counting down.
GAAGGCGTGCCGACGACGACAAGGGTGACCAGGACAGTGGTCGGCGCCCCTACTTCCGCCGGGAGCGCAGCCGAGGTGAGTTTGCCCGCTCTATCGCACTACCGGAAGGGTTGGATGCGGATCGCGCTGAAGCACGCTCGCAGAACGGTGTCTTCGTGATCCACCTGCCCAAGCGCGAAGAGCTCAAGCCGCGTCGTATCGAGATTCAATCCGCATGATGCCTGACGACAGAGGGAGGTGAACCGCCATGAACGATATCACTCGCCGCGACACGCCCCGTGAGGCTGCCGAGACCCAGGCCCCGGAGCGGGACATCGGCAGGGCGCTGCAGCCGCCGGTGGACATCCATGAGGAGGGCAATGCCCTGCACCTGGTCGCCGATATGCCCGGCGTCACGTCCGACTCGCTGAGCATCGAGGTGGACAACAATGTGCTGACCATCGAGGGCGAGATTCGCCTCGACATGCCAGAGGGGATGTCGGCGATCTATGCCGAGGTGCAGGCCCAGCGCTTTACGCGCCGCTTCACCTTGAGCCACGAGATCGATACCGATGCGATCGAGGCCCGGCTCGACAAGGGGCTCCTGCACCTGTTGCTGCCCAAGAAACAGTCTCACCACCGGCGTCGTATCGAAATCAAGGCTGCCTGAGCGGCCGCCGCTCTTATGGGCGCTCTCCTCCGGGAGAGCGCCTGCATTTGCAAGCGAGGGCCGCGCTGGGTACGGTTTCCGCTACGCTGGGGAAAATGAACGCAAACCAAGGAGAGGAGCACCATGACAGATATTCCCCAACTACTGGGTGACGACGCCGAGTACCTGCTGGACCACCGTTGTCGCGGGTTTGCCCGTGAGCAACTGCACCTGCCTGGCCCCGACTTCATCGATCGCGTCGTGAGCGACAGCGACCGCAGCCCCGCCGTGCTGCGCAACCTCCAGGCTTTGTTCAATCATGGTCGCCTGGCGGGAACTGGCTACCTGAGCCTTCTGCCGGTAGATCAGGGCATCGAGCACTCCGCCGGCGCCTCCTTCGCCCCCAACCCGCGCTACTTCGATCCGGCTAACATCGTCGAGCTGGCCATCGAGGGCGGCTGCAACGGGGTGGCCTCGACGCTGGGGGTGCTGTCGTCGGTGGCGCGGCGCTATGCCCACCGCATTCCCATGATCCTCAAGCTCAATCACAACGAGACCCTGACCTATCCGGCGATCTATGACCAGACGCTGTTCGCCGAGGTGGAGCAGGCCCACGACATGGGCTGCGCCGCAGTAGGGGCAACCATCTACTTCGGTTCGCCGGAAAGCCGCCGCCAGATCATGGAGATCAGCGAAGCCTTCGAGCGGGCCCACCAGCTGGGCATGGCGACGGTGCTCTGGGCCTACCTGCGCAATCCGGATTTCAAGCAGGATGGCAAGGACTACCATGTGGCCGCCGACCTCACCGGTCAGGCCAACCATCTCGCCTCGACGATCAAGGCGGATATCGTCAAGCAGAAGCTGCCGGAAACCAACGGCGGCTACCGCGATATCGGCTTTGGCCATACCCATGCCAAGGTGTACGAAGAACTGACGTCCGATCACCCCATCGACCTGGCGCGTTTTCAGGTGGCCTGCTGTTATATGGGGCGTGCCGGGCTGATCAACTCCGGGGGTGGGTCCAAGGGAAATACGGATCTGGGCGAGGCGGTGCGTACCGCCGTTATCAACAAGCGTGCCGGTGGGATGGGACTGATCTCCGGCCGCAAGGCCTTCCAGAAGCCGGTCACCGAGGGCGTGGAACTGCTCAACGCGATCCAGGACGTCTATCTGGACAAGGGCGTGACTGTCGCCTAGGCAATAATCTGCACAACAGCCTGCGCGAGCGATTCGCCACCACCAATAAGAAGGGCACGACCGCAAGGTCGTGCCCTTTCTGTTACCGCTCGGTGCTGCCGGCAATCAGCCCAGCAGCTCCCTGGCCTGCTTGACCACGTTCTCTTTGGTGAAGCCGAAGTGCTTGAACAGGTCTCCCGCCGGGGCGGATTCACCGTAGGTGTGCATGCCGATCACGCGGCCGTCGAGGCCCACGTACTTGTACCAGTAGTCGGCATGGCCGGCCTCGATGGCGATACGCCGGGTCACCGCCTTGGGCAGTACACTTTCGCGATACTCGGCGTCCTGGCCGTCGAAGCGATAGGTCGAGGGCATCGAGACCACGCGAACCGAACGGCCCTGGCCTTCCAGCTCGGCAGCGGCGTCCATGGCCAGCCCCACCTCGGACCCCGTGGCGATCAGGATCAGCTCCGGCGTGCCATTGCAGTCTTTCAACACATAGGCGCCGCGCTGGATCTCCGCCAGCTGCTGCTTGCTGCGCTGCTGATGCGGCAGGTTCTGGCGCGACAGCACCAGGGCGGTGGGGCCGGAATTACGCTTGATGGCGGCATCCCAGGCGGCCGCTGTCTCCACTGCGTCGCAGGGGCGCCAGGTGCACAGGTTTGGCGTGGTACGCAGGTTGGTCAGTTGCTCGATGGGCTGGTGGGTGGGGCCGTCCTCGCCCAGGCCGATGGAGTCGTGGGTGAAGACGTAGATGGCACGCTTGCCCATCAGCGCTGCCATGCGCACCGAGTTGCGCATGTACTCCATGAAGATCAGGAAGGTGGCGCCGTAGGGAATGAACCCGCCGTGCAGCACGATCCCGTTCATGATTGCGCCCATGCCGAACTCGCGCACGCCGTAGTGCAGGTAGTTGCCGCTGGGATTCTCCTTGGAGATCGCCTTGGCACCATTCCAGAAGGTCAGGTTGGAGGGCGCCAGGTCGGCGCTGCCGCCAAGCAGCTCGGGTAGCTGCGGGCCCAGCTCGTTGAGGCAGGCCAGCGACGCCTTGCGCGAGGCGATGCTCTCGCCCTTCTCCTGTGCCTTCTCGATCAGCGCCTCGCTGGTGATCTCCGTCGGCAGCTTGCACTGGATGCGACGCAGGAACTCCTTGGCCAGCGCCGGGTGCGCATCGCGATAGCGGTCGAACCTGGCCTGCCACGCCTCCTGGGTGCTCTTGCCCGCCTCGCGGGCGTCCCAGCCCTGGTAGACCGGCTCGGGCACGTGGAAGGGGGCATGGGGCCAATCGAGCTGTTCGCGGGCCGCGGCGACTTCGTCGTCCCCCAGCGGGGCGCCGTGACACTCCTCCTTGCCCTGCTTGTTGGGGGCACCGAAGCCGATGACGGTCTTGCAGATGATCAGGCTGGGGCGGTCGTCATGACTGCGGGCCAGCTCGATGGCCGCCTTGACCTCGTCCGGCTTGTGGCCGTCGACGTTGGGCACCACGTGCCAGCCGTAGGCCTCGAAGCGCTTGGCGGTATCGTCGGTGAACCAGCCTTCCACCTCGCCGTCGATGGAGATGCCGTTGTCGTCGTAGAAGGTGATCAGCTTGCCCAGCCCCAGGGTGCCTGCCAGCGAGCCGACCTCATGGGAGATGCCTTCCATCAGGCAGCCGTCGCCCACGAAGCAGTAAGTGTGGTGGTCGACGACGGTGTGGCCCGGGCGGTTGAACTGGGCGGCCAGAGTCTTCTCGGCGATGGCCATGCCCACGGCATTGGCCAGGCCCTGGCCCAGCGGGCCGGTGGTGGTCTCGATGCCGGGGGCGTAGCCGAATTCCGGGTGCCTGCGGTCTTGGCATGCAGCTGGCGGAAATTCTGCAGCTCTTCGAGGCTGAGGTCGTAGCCGGTCAGGTGCAGCAGCGAATAGAGCAGCATGGAGCCGTGGCCGTTGGAGAGCACGAAGCGATCGCGGTCGGGCCATTTCGGGTCATTGGGGTTGTGCTTGAGATAGTCGTTCCACAGCACTTCGGCGATGTCGGCCATACCCATGGGGGCGCCGGGATGGCCAGACTTGGCCTTCTGGACGGCATCCATGGACAGGGCGCGAATGGCATTGGCCAGTTCGAAACGGGACGGCATTGGGTTGGCTCCTCACCTGCGGCAGAATGGGCAGTCCGCGACGGCACAAAAATGCCTGCCGGGTTTGCATTCTGGCTGGGGCGCCGCAGGATGGCGGCGGCGCGGTCGAATTTCGGCCGCCTATTGTCGCCGACTTGCCGCCGGTCATCAAATGGCGGGTGTCTCAAAAGGTACCAGCGTGTAAACTCTTTGCCCCGAAAACCCCGGATTTTCTCTCCTGCCGCATCGATTCCACCTGTATCGGCAGGGGCTGTTATCCTGACGAGAATTGCGCTGCCGCGTTTTGCCGTTACTCAGATGGTCGAGGATGCCCATGAGCGAATACTCCCTGTTCACTTCCGAGTCCGTGTCCGAAGGACATCCGGACAAGATCGCCGACCAGATTTCGGATGCGGTGCTGGACGCCATCATCGCCCGGGACAAGCACGCCCGTGTGGCCTGCGAGACGCTGGTCAAGACCGGCGTGGCGATCGTCGCCGGCGAGATCACCACCACGGCCTGGGTCGATCTCGAGGCGCTGGTGCGCGAGGTCATCACCGGTATCGGCTACACCTCCTCTGAAGTCGGTTTCGATGGCGAAACCTGCGGCGTGCTCAACCTGATCGGCAAGCAGAGCGTGGATATCGCCCAGGGCGTCGACCGTATCAAGCCCGAGGACCAGGGTGCCGGCGACCAGGGACTGATGTTCGGCTATGCCACCAACGAGACCGACACCTTCATGCCGGCGCCGATCCATTACGCCCACCGGCTGGTGGAGCGTCAGGCCGAGCTGCGCAAGCATGGTTTGCTGCCCTGGCTGCGCCCGGATGCCAAGAGCCAGGTCACCTTCCGCTATGACGAGGCCGGCATGCCCTGCGGCGTCGAGGCGGTGGTGTTGTCGACCCAGCATGACCCGGAGATCGACCCGGAAGAGCTGCGCAAGATGGTCAAGCACGAGATCATCGAGCAAGTGATTCCCGAGGAGTGGCTGACCGAGGCGACCCAGTACCACATCAATCCCACCGGCAAGTTCGTCATCGGTGGGCCGGTGGGCGACTGCGGGCTTACCGGCCGCAAGATCATCGTCGACACCTACGGTGGCATGGCACGCCACGGCGGCGGCGCCTTTTCCGGCAAGGATCCCTCCAAGGTCGATCGTAGTGCCGCCTATGCGGGCCGCTACGTGGCCAAGAACATCGTCGCCGCCGGCCTGGCCGACAAGTGCGAGATCCAGGTGTCCTACGCCATCGGCGTGGCCCAGCCGACCTCGGTGGCAATCAATACCTTCGGTACCGGCAAGGTGGATGAGGCGCGCATCATCGAGCTGGTGCGCGAGCACTTCGACCTGAGCCCCTTCGCCATCACCCGCATGCTCGATCTGCTTCACCCCATGTATCAGCTTACCGCGGCCTACGGTCACTTCGGCCGCGAGCCCTTCGAGACCTCCTACAGCTGGAAGGACGACAAGGGGCAGGAGCAGACCGAGACCTTCACGGCCTTTCCCTGGGAGCGGATCGATCGCGCCCAGGCGCTGCGGCAGGCCGCCGGCCTGTAGCCGTTGCCCGCATGCATCCCGCCCTGATACGAGACGCCCGGCCCTGAGCCGGGCGTTTTCGTCTGGCGCTCCATGATGCCCTTGGCTAGCGTGAAAGGGATGGCTTGGCATTGGCGCCCCCGCTGGGCCTATAGTGAGGGTCACCGATTTCATTCGACGAGGTGACGCATGAACCAGGCTGCTGTTTCTGCCCTGAACGCCCAGGACTACAAGGTTGCCGATATCACGCTGGCCGACTGGGGGCGCCGCGAGATTCGCATCGCCGAGACCGAGATGCCGGCGCTGATGGCCATCCGCAGGAAATACCACGCCCAGCAGCCGCTGGCGGGTGCCCGCATCGCCGGGTGCATCCACATGACCATCCAGACGGCGGTGCTGATCGAGACCCTGATCGACCTGGGCGCCACGGTGCGCTGGTCCTCGTGCAACATCTTCTCTACCCAGGATCATGCCGCGGCGGCCATTGCCGCGGCCGGCATCCCGGTGTTTGCCTGGAAGGGCGAAACGGAGGAGGAGTTCTGGTGGTGCATCGAGCAGACCGTGGAGGGGCCCGACGACTGGCGGCCCAACATGGTGCTGGACGACGGCGGTGACCTCACGGCCCTGCTGCACGAAAAGCGCCCGGAGCTGCTCGACGCCATCCACGGCATCTCCGAGGAGACCACTACCGGCGTGCACCGGCTCCAGGAGATGCTGCGCGACGGCTCCCTCAAGGTGCCGGCGATCAACGTCAACGATGCGGTGACCAAGTCGAAGAACGACAACAAGTACGGTTGCCGCCATTCGCTCAACGATGCGATCAAACGAGCCCTGGATCACCTGCTGGCCGGCAAGCAGGCGCTGGTGGTGGGCTACGGCGATGTGGGCAAGGGCTCGGCGGCGTCGCTGCGCCAGGAGGGCATGATCGTCAAGGTCGCCGAGATCGACCCGATCTGCGCCATGCAGGCGTGCATGGACGGTTACGAAGTGGTCTCGCCCTATGTGGACGGCGTCAACCGCGGGCCGGAGAGCGTCGACCGGGCACTGCTGGGCCGCATCGACCTAGTGGTGACCTGCACCGGCAACATTCGCGCCTGCGATGCCGCCATGCTCGGTGCCCTCAAGGCCGGTGCCGTGGTCTGCAATATCGGCCACTTCGACAACGAGATCGAAACCGGCTACATGCGTCGCCATTGGCACTGGGAGGAGATCAAGCCCCAGGTGCACAAGGTCTACCGCGACAGCAAGCCGGGCAGCTTCGACCCGGCCAGCGGCGACTACCTGCTGCTGCTCTCTGAAGGCCGTCTGGTAAACCTGGGCAACGCCACCGGCCACCCCTCGCGCATCATGGACGGCTCCTTCGCCAATCAGGTCCTGGCACAGATTCACCTCTATGAGCGGCGTTTCGCCGACCTGCCCGAGGCGGAGCGGTGCGGCGGCCTGGCCGTCACCGTACTGCCGCGTCACCTCGACGAGGAGGTGGCCCGCTACATGGTCGAGGGCTTCGGCGGGGTGCTCACGCGCCAGACCGAGGATCAGGCCGACTATACCGGGGTGCCTGTGGAGGGGCCTTTCAAGCCCGATACTTATCGCTACTAGTGCGAGCCGAATGAGCTGAACTTTACGAGAAACGCCGCCCTCAGGCGGCGTATTCCTTCCATTGCGCGACTCGAGCTCAGCCCACCCCGGTGAGCCGCATCAGGCCGTCCAGGTAGAAGGGGATCAGCAGGGGGGCCGCCAGGGTGGTCAGGAGTACGGCGATGGCACCCTTTTCCGGCCGGATGCCCAGCTCCATGGCGACCACCACCACATTGGCGGCCATGGGCACCACTCCCACCAGCAGCAGGGCCATGGCCAGCTCGATCGGCAGCGGGTAGAGCGCCTGCAGGCCGAGCACGGCCAGCAGAGCGACCAGTGGCCAGAGCCCGAATCGCACCGCGACGCAGGCGGCGATGAAACGGCCGTCGAACTCCCGTATCGAGACGCGGCTCAGGGTCATGCCGATGATCATCATGCCCAGTAGCGTGTAAGTGGCTGGAAACACCGCCAGTCCCTCCATGAGCGGGGCTGGAACCGTCAGCCCCAGGCCGCTGGCCAGCAGGGCGGCGAGAAAGGCGTAGACCAAGGGCAGCCGGATGATCTTGACCAGGCTCTGGCGTACCGAGAACTGCCCCCGGGCACTGAGATAGAAGCCCACGGTGAACTCGTAGAGAGTGACCCCCAGAACACAGAACAGGTAGAGGGTCACCCCTTCGGGGGGCAGCAGGATCATGGCAATCGGCAGGCCGAAATAGCCGGTATTGCCGGTGCCGGCCGAAAAGGCGAGCAGGGCGCTCTCCTGCGGGGGGAGGAAACGCTTGCCGGCCAGGTTGACGAGGATGGCCATGACACTGGCCAGCGTGAACAGGGCCAGGGTCAGCAGCAGGTAGCCCGGCGTCGGACCGCCGAGGGTGAGGCCGCGAAAGAAGGTGAGCGGGGCGATGAGATAGATCAGCAGCGTGGCGATCGGCCGTGGGTCCACAGCCAGGTGCCGAGCCGCCAGCCAGCCCAGTCCGACGAAGGCCAGCAGCGTCCAGAGGGGGCCCATCAGGGCGCCGGGGTCGATCATCGTCTTTGCCAATCCCTTGTCGAAAGCTGCCATGATGCCTGGCAAGCGTACTGCTGTCAGCGCTCAACATGACCGACACTAATGCACAGGCGCGGAAACTTTCATTGGTCAGCCACTGGGCCGGTCGGCAAAATGGTCACCAACGCACTCGAAGCAGAGTGATCGATAATTCACGGCGTAGCTCATGTGGCTCGCCGGGTGAAGACGAGAGGTTGACCGATGAGTACCCAGGCACACCCGCTAGGTATCAGTTTCGAATTCTTTCCGCCTAATACTGACCTAGGGCGCGAGAAACTGATGGGTGTGCGCGATGCGCTTGCCAGTCGCAGCCCGCGTTTCTTTTCGGTGACCTACGGCGCCGGCGGCTCCACCCAGGCACGCACGCTCAGCACGGTGCAGACCGTACGCGAGTCGGGTATCACCACCGCACCCCATCTCTCCTGCATCGGTAGCGAAAAGGCCCAGCTGCGTGACCTCCTCCACCAGTATCGCGAACAGGGCATCGACAGCCTGGTGGCCCTGAGAGGCGACCTGCCTTCCGGCATGGGCGGCATCGGTGAGCTGCGTTATGCCAATGAGCTCGTCGAGTTCATTCGCGAGGAGACCGGCGATCACTTCGAGATCGCGGTGGCCGCCTACCCGGAGTCCCATCCCCAGGCCCCCAGCTTCGAGAAGGACCTCGAGAACTTCGTGCGCAAGATGAGGCGGGTGCCAACCTCGCTGTTACCCAGTATTTTTTCACCGCCGAGGCCTATTTTCACTTCGTGGAGCGAGCGCGTGCAATGGGCGTCGAGGCGCCCATCGTCCCCGGGATCATGCCGATCACCAATTACACCAAGCTGGCGCGCTTCTCCGACGCCTGTGGCGCCGAAATTCCCCGCTGGATCCGCAAGCAGCTTGAGGCCTATGGGGATGATAGCGAGTCCATTGCGGCCTTCGGCGAGGAAGTGGTGTCACGGCTGTGCCAGCGCCTGCTGGATGGTGGGGCGCCGGGCCTTCACTTCTATACGCTCAATCAGGCGACCCCCAGCCTGCGCGTTCTCGACAACCTGAGCTGAGCCGAGGGCAGCCGCGCTGATACTCGTCATGACGTCGAGACGCTGGTCTGCGGCATATCGTCAAGAAGGCAGATAGAGGAACGCAGATGGCCCCGCCAAGGCGGGGCCATCTGCGCTGGTGCTGCCGATGCCGGCGGTTAGTCGGCATTGTCGGTTGGCATGGTCTCGTCGTCGGTGACGTCTGTCGCTTCCTCCGCTTCCTCCGCTTCCTCTACCTCCGGGCGCATTTCGGGGGGCAGCATGGCACTCGGCACATCGAGGCCCTGTTCCTCGTAATAGCGCACCGCCCCTGGGTGGAACCAGAGCACATCGTTCTTGTCGAGGTGTTCCGCCCGGGCCTCGGCCATGGCGGGATGGATCGCCTCCATGGCTTCGGGATCATCCAGCACCAGTTTCATCAGCTCATAGACAAAGCTTTCGGGAAGATCCTTGTGGCCAATGGCGAAGTTCCAGAAGGCCACCGACGCATGGGGGGTATCCATGGCCGCGTAGGTATCGGCGGGGATCTCGAACGAGGCGACCGGGAAGGTCTCCATCAACGTGGCTTGTTCGGCCTCGGTCAGCCCGAACATCCGCACGTCATGGTTTCGCTCGAGACGCTGGAAAGCGCTGATCGGCAGGCCGGCGCAGAAGGCAAAGGCATCGCTGAGGCGGGAGGCAGGTAGTCCGCCAGATGATTGGCCCCGGCGTACTGGAGGTGGGCATCCTCGACGCCCAGGGCGTCCAGAAACTGCGGCCAGTAGGCGGCACAGGTGCCGCCCATGGGGCCTACGCCGACCCGCCTGCCGCTCAGGTCCCCGATGCGCTCGATACCCGAATCCGCCAGTGTCACCACATGGAAGGGCGTCTGGTACATCGGGAACAGCGCGCGGACGTTGCGCATTTTCTCACCCGGGGCGGCCACGCCTTCTCCGTCCCACAGCTCCCGCGCCGGGCCCAGGGTAACCAGGCCCAGCTCCGCTTCACCCGTATGGACCAGTGTCATGTTGTGGTAGGGCCCGCCGGTAGCCTGCGACAAGGCAAGAACATCCAGCTTGTCGCTGATGTGGGTCACCAGGCCGTCGCCAACGACCTGATAGGTGCCGCCAAGGGAGGCGGTACCCAGCAGGACCTCTTCCGGCCAGTCCGACCGGTCATCAGCGAGGGCGGCGGCACTTCCGACCAGCAGGGCGCTGGCGGCGACAAGTGGACATAGGGTGGAGAACCGTCCCGTACTCATGGCGCACCTCCTGTCACTGTGGCGGTAAAGCCAAGGTGGTGAAGGCCACCTTGGCTCACGCCCCTACCTCGGTTCAGGCCGAGGTCTTGGGATTGGCCTTCAGCGCCGCCGCCTGCCAGACGAACACCAGCCCACCGATACCCAGCCCGACCAGGTCGGTCATCCAGCCACCCGCGATCATCGACAGCGCCGCCCCGAGGAGCAGGACGCGCTGGACGAGGTTGGCGATGCCGTTGAGGAACCACCCCTGAACGGCGGCAGCCAGCAGATAGATGCCCACCCCGGCGGTGATGGCAACGCGCAGGATCTGCGTCCAGGTACCGTCCATCAGCAGTGCCGGGCTGTAGAAGAACATGAAGGGCACGATGAAGGCGGCCAGGCCGAACTTGAAGGAGGTCATGGCCGTCTTCAGCGGGTCGGTCCCGGCGATCGCCGCGGCGGCATAGCCGGCCAGGGCCACCGGCGGTGTTATCGCCGAGAGCACCGCGTAGTAGAACACGAAGAAGTGTGCGACCAGCGGCGGGATGCCGATCTGCTGCAGGCCGGGGGCGACCACCGAGGCGGCAACCGCGTAGGCCGCGGTGGTGGGCATGCCCATGCCCAGCAGGATCGAGATACACATGGCGAAGAACAGCGCCAGCAGATGACTGGCATCGGCTATGCCCAGCAGCATGGAGGCGAAGCGGGCACCGACCCCGGTCAGCGAGATGACCCCTACTATGATCCCGGCACAGGCACAGACGGCGATCAGCGGAATGGCCATGCGTGCACCCAGCGACAGGGCGTTGAGCAGCGCCTTGGGCCCCATCCAGTGCGGGGTGAACCAGGAGACGACGGCGGCGCTGACCATGGCCAGGGTGCCGGCACGGATCACCGAGTAGCCCATGAACAGGGTGCCGATCAGGATGATGATGGGCAGGAAGAGGTAGACCTGCTTGACCAGTTTGCGGAACTGCGGGATCTCGTCCTTGCTCATGCCCTCCATGCCGTCGCGACGCGCTTCCAGGTCGACCATCAGGTAGATGGAGAGGAAGTAGAGCGCGGCGGGAATCAGCGCGGCAACGGCGATCTCGGTATAGGGAATACCGGTAATCTCGGCCATGATGAAGCGCCGGCGCCCATGATCGGCGGCACGATCTGCCCGCCGGTGGAGGCGGCTGCCTCGATGCCGCCGGCACTGCGGGGATGGTAGCCCACCTTCTTCATCAACGGGATGGTCAGCGAACCGGTGGCCACCACGTTGCCGGCGGAGGTGCCGTTGATCATGCCCATCAGGCCGGAAGCGAATACCGCCACCTTGGCGGGGCCGCCCCGCGCACGGCCAGCCGCGGCGAAGGCAAAGTTGATGAAGTAGTCACCGACCTTGGAGGCCTGCAGGAAGGCGGCAAAGGTGATGAAGAGAATAATGTACGTCGACGATACGGCGGTGGTCGGGCCGAGGATGCCGTTGTCGGTGTAGAGATAGGTGAAGAAGCGCGAAGCCGAGTAACCGCGATGTTCGAGAAGGCCCGGCAGGTAGGGCCCGGCAAAGGCATAGGCCAGGAAGACACCGGTGATGATGATCAATGCGAGGCCGGCCACGCGACGGGTCAGTTCCATGATCAAGGCCACGCCCACGGCGGCGATCATGAACTCTGTCTGCCCGGCAAAGGGGGTGCCGGCGGCCATGCGCCAGCGATTGAGTACGAGAACCAGGTAAGCGGCAACGAGGATCGACGCGACGATCAGGATGGCATCGGCCCAGTGGATGGAGCGGCTGGAGCTACGCCAGATCCAGCTGCTGACCAAGGCAATGGTGGTGGCGAATACCAGCGACCAGCTCAGGTGGACGACCAGCCAGTTGGCGGGCGGCGTGCCGGTTTCCCGCATGTACCAGGCATAGAGGATCGTGAAGGTGGCATAGGTGATGGCAGCGGCTGCAGGAATCAGGGCGAACCACTCGAGGCGATTGATGCGCACCTGCTCGGGGCTGCGATCCAGGGTCATGGCCGCGGTGATGGCAAAGCCGACAGCGAGGCCACCGGCCACGTGGATGATGCGAAACGTCCAGGTCTCGATGGGAGAGACATTGAGCGCATAGAGGTGCATGGCCGTGAACAGCACACAGGCGGCGAAGACCGTCTGGCCGACCAGGCCGGAGAGTACGCGCTCGTTATGTGCGATGGGGATGTCAGAGACCCCATCAGTGCCGATCTTGGGTGCGGCTTCATTGGGTTGGGTTTCGTGAGTCATGCCGGAGTGCCTAGAAGGTTACGGATGCCTGCCTAGGGGCGAGGCGTTGACGCCGGCACGGAGGCCGGCGTCGTTGGCGCGTTGACTGAACTCAGCCGCGCAGATCTTCCGGGATGTCGTAGCCGTTCTCTTCGAACCAGCGCACAGCACCCGGATGCCAGGGCATGAAGGTATTGTGCTCGTAGTTCTCGGGCACGGTCTCACGCGCGGCGCCGTGGATCTGCTGCATGCGCTCCTGGTTCTCCATCACGGTCTTGGTCACTTCGTAGACCAGTGACTCCGGCATGTCCTGATGGGTGATGGCGAAGTTCCAGATGGAGATGGCCGGCAGGTCCTCTTCCAGGCTGTTGTACACGGATGCTGGAATGGCAGACGGTGACAGCTCGGGATAGTCGCCCAGCACCTGATCCATGTCGGCTTCGGAGAAGGAGAAGATGTTGACGTTTGCCTGGGCCTCGAGCTGGCTGAAGGCCGAGATCGGTACGCCAGCGGCGAAGGCGAAGGCGTCGATCAGGCCATCCTGAAGCTGACCAGCCTGGTCGGAGGCACCCCCGTTGCGGGTATCGACATCGAGGCCGAGCTTGTCGAACAGCTGAGGGTAGTACATGTCCGACGTACCGCCGGCCGGGCCCACGCCCACGGTCTTGCCATCCAGGTCAGCCACGGAAGTGATATTGGAGCCTTGCAGGGTGATGATCTGCAGGGTGGTCTGGTACATCGGGAAGACGGCGCGAATGTCGGTGTGCTCGATGCCCGGTGCCAGTTCGCTTTCGCCGATCCAGCCTGGTAGGCGGGCCCCATGGTGACCATGCCGAAGTCGTGCTCGCCCATCTGGACCAAGGTGGCATTCTGTACCGGGCCGCCGGTCACTTCGGCGCCGAAGGCGACGCCGAGGGCTTCACCCACCATATTGGCCCAGCCTGAGCCGTAGATGAAGTAGGTGCCGCCCTGGCTGGCAGTGCCCACGGTCAGGCTGCTGGGCCAGTCGTCGCGGTCACCGGCCTGGGCGCCGGTTGCTACAAGAGCGGCGCTCAGGCAGGTGGTTACGATCAGTTTGGATGCTGCATGTCGCATGGTGTCACTCCAATCGATTTGTCATTATGAAAGCGTAGCGCTCCCAAGAGGAGCGCGGGACGCTCCAGAAAATCTGGCGTACAGCATCCAGTATAGGCAATCGGCGTGCCTTGACAGGAAAAATGCTAGTTGCTCAAGTGGTTGCGAAATCGATTGTCGACGAAGGTCTTAAGGCCCAAGCCCTGTTGTGGCTGGGATGTCGCACGCGAGGCTCAGTGTGTGTGCGGATTTCCGCACGCTTCAGGTTACTGGGCCTGGGGCGAGGCGGCCAGGGCGGCGATCAGGCGGCTCACCTGGTGCAGGTCATTCATCAGCGTGGAGGCGAGCCAGGGATCGAGTCGCTGTTGGCGGAGTCGCTCGGCCAGCTCACGCTGCCAGCGGTAGCGAACCGTCTGTACCGGGTTGCCGATATCGGAAGCCTCGGGTTCTTCGGCCAATCTGTTCAGGCCAAGGGCGAGGGCCAGGCGGAGGTCGTCATGGGCGTCCCGCAGGGGGCTGGTTCGCGCTGAATGGCGCAGCAGGCTGCGCTGTAACACTTCGCCGAAGCGCACGGCTTCCACCATGCGTAGCGTCTGGTCCCGAAGGTTATCCAGGTGTGTCCTCTGTTCGTCGGTCAGGGGCGTATCGATAAGCGAATGGAAGGCCAGAATCTCGGCCAGAAGTGGCTTGATTCGTTCGTGATAGCGGACATTGACGGCGGGCCAGGCGGTGGGGTCGATGCTTGTGTCGACAGTCTCGCGCTGGGGCGGGTGGCCGATGACATCGGCACTGGGTAGCAGGATGGCCGTGCAGAGGAGGTGGTAGGCACGACGGTTGAGACGCTGGCACTCCTGCTCCATGGCGGCGACGGCGGTATCGGCGTGCTCCAGTGCGGCCTTGTCCAGATAGCGGGCCTGGGCGGGGGGCAGGCGAGCAGGCTCCGGAAAGCGGCGCTCCAGTGCATTCGCCAGGCGAGGAATCAGAGGCAGCATGACCACGATACCCAGCAGGTTGAACAGTGTATGAAACAGCGCCAGCTTGAGTGGCCAGGCGGTGGCCGCCATGCCGCTGATTGCCGCAATGACATCGACCAGCCAGGCGAGCGGCATCAGGAGCACTAGCGCGATGGCCGCGGTGACAAGGTTGAAGACCACATGGGCACCGGCCAGGCGACGCGCGGCTGCCCCGGCGGCCAGGGCGCCCAGTACCGCCGTCACCGTGGTGCCCACATTGGCACCAATGGCGATGGCCAGGGCCGGGAGGTAGGGGAGTTGTCCCGAGGCCAGGGCGGTCAAGGTAAGCAGCAGGGTGGCATGGCTCGATTGCATGACCACGGTGGCAATGATGCCGAACAGCACGAACAGGGGCCAGTGCCAAAGCCGGTTCCCGCCCAGGTCGTCGAGCCTGAGGCCGTCCTGCCAGGTCTCGAAGCCCAGCTTCATGAAATCGATGCCCAGGAAGAGCAACCCGATGCCCAGCACCAGACCGGCAATACTGGCCAGGGCTCCGCTTGAGAGACGGTTGCCGAGCAGCCCCAGCGCCAGCAGGGGCATGGCGTAGTGAGCCAGGTCAAAGCGCAGGCCGACGCTGGCGATGAGCCAGGCGCCGGTGGTGGTGCCCAGGTTGGCACCGAACAGCAGGGCAATCGCCCCGGCCAGGCTGACCAGTCCTGCGCCGACGAAGGACATGGCGAGTAGCGTGATCAGCGAGCTGGACTGCACCAGGGCGGTGGCTAGCGCGCCCACGCCGATGGCCCGTGCAGGGCTTCGGGTGGCGTTATGCAGCCAGCGGTCGAGCGTGCCGCCGGAGAGCCGCTTGACCCCTTCCTCCAGGTGGGACATGCCCCACAGGAACAGGCCAAGCCCCGCCGCCAGGGTGGCAAGGTCGGGACGTGCCAGCAGCAGCGCCGTTGCAGCAAACAGCCCGAGCAGTTCCAGCCGCCGCCGCATGGGCCGGGACAGTGGTGCGTTGAGTGCGGCTTCCTTGGCAGGCACGCTCAGCGCCCTTTGGGGTCGAGAATCCTCACGGTTTGAATCGTGTCGGAACGCTGCTCCTCACGCTCCCGGTTGACCCGTGTTTCCAGCTCCGAATGGGCATCGTCCTCGATGGGTGCCTGCTCGAAGAAATCGCAGCTGACGCAGTCTCGGTAGCGAATGCCATTTTGCTCCCAGGCGCGGATGCGATCCATCTCGGCGCAGCGCGGACAGATGGCGCCGGCGATAAAGCGTTTCTGAACAGCCATGGAAACTCCCGTATGGCTGCCATCGGTGTGGACATGCTCCGATGGCGGTCGATGATACCCATTGCATGGTATCGAATCAGGCGGCACGAATCCCGCTATGGCGCAACAGCGGCTCGACGCTGGGCTCGCGGCCCCGAAATGCCCGGAACAGCTCGGCGGCATCCCGGGCGCCCCCCTGCTCGAGAATCTCGTGGCGGAAGCGCTGGCCGGTCTCGACATCGAAGATACCCGCTTCCTCGAAGGCGCTCCAGGCATCGGCGGAGAGTACCTCGGCCCATTTGTAGCTGTAGTAACCCGCCGCGTAACCGCCGGCAAAGACATGGCTGAAGCCGTTCTGGAAGCGGTTGAAATCGGCCCGGGGTACCACCGAGACGGCGGCGCGCACTTCGTCGAGCAGCGCTTGCACATCGGCGGCGGTGGGAGCGGCCAGCTCATGGTGCAGGCGCAGGTCGAACAGCGAGAACTCGAGCTGGCGAACCAGGCCCATGGCCGACTGGAAGTTCCTGGCATCCTGCAGGCGCTCCAGCAGTTCGGCCGGGAGCGGCTCGCCGGTGTCGACGTGGCCGGCAATCAGGTCCAGCCCCTCGCGTTCCCAGCAGAAATTCTCCATGAACTGGCTCGGAAGCTCCACGGCGTCCCATGCCACCCCATTGATGCCGGAGATATCGGCGACGGTCTGTTGCGTCAGCATATGATGCAGCCCGTGCCCGAACTCGTGAAACAGGGTGGTGACCTCGTCATGGGTCAGCAGTGCCGGCCTGTCGCCCACCGGGCGGGTGAAGTTGCAGGTCAGGTAGGCCACCGGCAGCTGCAGTGAGCCATCTTCACGGCTGCGCCGCACCCGGCACTCGTCCATCCAGGCCCCGCCACGCTTGCCTTCTCGTGCGTAAAGGTCGAGATAGAAGCCGGCGATGACCTGGCCGTGCTCGAGGATCTGGAAGTAGCGCACCTCAGGATGGTAGCGCGGGGCGGAGGCGTCCTCCTGGAAAGTGACGCCATAGAGGCGCTCGACGACCCGGAACAACCCATCCACCACGCGGGGAGCAGGGAAGTAGGGGCGCAGCTGTTCCTGGGAAATGGCGTGGCGAGCCTCGCGAAGCTTCTCACTGGCATAGCCCACGTCCCAGGGTGAAAGCTCAGCGATGCCCAGCTCGCTGCGGGCGAACTCGGCCAGCTCATCGAATTCCTCCCGGGCCTGGGGCACGGCGCGCCTGGCCAGGTCGTCCAGGAAATCGATCACCTGCTGGGGTGACTCGGCCATCTTGGTGGCCAGGGAGTAGTCGGCATAGGTGGCAAAGCCAAGCAGCTCGGCCAGCTCGCGGCGCAGGCGCAGGGTCTCCTCGATAACCGGCGCGTTGTCGTACGCGCCGGCGTTGGGCCCCTGGTCGGAGGCGCGGGTGACGAAGGCCGTATAGACCTCCCGGCGCAGTGAGGCGTCGTCGGCGAAGGTCAGTACCGGATAGAAGCTGGGGAAATCGAGGGTGATGCGATAGCCGTGCACACCCTTGGCCTCGGCGTTGGCGGCAAGCGTCGCCAGGGCACTCTCCGGGAGACCGGCCAGCTGGGCTGCATCGTCGATGTCCTTGTGCCATGCCTGGGTGGCATCCAGCAACTGGTTGGAGAAGTTATTGGATAGTTCGGAGAGCCGTGACTTGATCTCGCCATAGCGGCGCTTCTTCTCGGCGGGCAGGTCGACGCCGGCGAGGTGGAAGTCGCGCAATGTGTTGTCGATGCTGCGGCGTTGACCTTCATCCAGCGACTCCCAGCCGGGCCCCTCCTTCAGCGCCTGCCAGGCCTGGCACAGCTCCGTGTGCTGGCCCAGCCAGGTGCTGTAGTCGGAGAGCTGACCCAGGCAGGCCTGATACGCTTCACGAAGCTCGGGCGTGTTCATGGTGCCATTGAGGTGAGAGACCGGCGACCAGGCCCGGGAGAGGCGGTCGTTGAGGGCCTCGAGCGGTGCGGCGAGACTCTCCCAGGTCGGGGTTTCCTGATGCGCTCGCGCGACCAGGGTCTCGATGGCGGCACGGTTCTCCGCGATCAGCGCTTCGATGGCGGGTACCACATGGGCCGGCGAAATATCGGCAAAGGGTGGCAGGTCGTGGGCGTCGAGCAGCGGATTGTGGGACATGCACACCTCGTGGGCAGGGCTGATGGTCGATGGTTGTCAGGTTACGACGTAATGGGCTTTAGATGCGGCCGGACTGGCCGGGTTTCAATGCATTGCGGGATATCGATGGATTTGGTGCCATCGAGCCGGCCTGATAGGCTTGCGGCCTTCACGAAGCAGAGGCCGACGGCATGAACGCAACCCTGGAGCGCTGGAGTACCCGGCGGGCCTTTATTCTGGCGGTGACCGGTGCAGCCGTAGGGCTCGGAAATATCTGGCGTTTTCCCTATATTACAGGCGAGAACGGCGGGGCGGCTTTTCTGGCGCTTTATGTGGCGTTCGTGCTGCTGCTGGGGCTGCCGGTGATGATGGCAGAGATCCTGGTCGGCCGCGCCGGCCGCCGTTCGCCGATGCAGTCGCTGGGATATCTCGCTAACGCCGCCGGTGCCAGCGGCCACTGGCGCTGGCTGGGGGGCTTCGGCGCCTTGACGGTCTTCTGCATTCTCTCCTTCTACTCCGTGGTGTCCGGCTGGTCGATCGAGTTTCTGGTGGCGTCGGTCAACGGCAACTTCGTGGGGCGCAGCGCCGCCGAGATCGGGGCCGGGTTCGACGCCTTCCTTGCCGATCCACGTCGCATGACTTTCAATCATACGCTGTTTCTCTTCATGACCATGAGCGTAGTGGCCGCCGGCGTGGCCAAGGGGCTCGAGCGGCTCAACAATCTGCTGATGCCGCTGCTTTATCTGCTCCTTCTGCTGCTGGCCGGCTATGCGGCGACCACGGAGGGGTTCCGGCCGGCCATGGCTTGGCTGTTTCAACCCGACTTCACGGCCATTACGCCGCTCGTCGTGATGCATGCCATGGGCCACGCCTTCTTTACCCTGGCGGTGGGTGCCTGTGCGCTGATGGCCTATGGTGCCTACATGCCCGAGCGCCAGAGTTTGCCGCGAGCCGCGGCGGCAGTGGCCGTTCTCGACGTTGGCGTGGCGCTGCTCGCGGGTATCGCCATCTTCTCGGTGGTGTTCGCCCAGGGCATGGACCCCGCCGAGGGACCGGGCCTGATGTTCGTCACGCTGCCGGTGGCTTTCGCCGAACTGCCCTGGGGAGCGCTCTGGTTGAGCACCTTCTTCCTGCTGTTGCTACTGGCGACCTGGACCTCGTCGATCAACTTGGCCGAGCCGATGGTCGCCACGCTTCAGGGGCTGGGACTCGGGCGGGGCCAGGCAGCAGCGGTCATCGGCGTGTCGGTGTGGCTGGTGGGGCTGCTGTCGGTACTGTCGTTTTCGACGCTGGCCGAGTGGCGTCCGCTGGCCGGCATGAATGTCTTCGACCTGGTGACAACGGTGCCCACCGAGATATTCCTGCCGGTGGGTGGCCTGTTGATCGCCGTTTTTGCGGCCTGGATCATGCCGCGAGGGGCTGCCCGGGATGCCCTGGGTATCGGCGAGCCGGGCTTTCGCCTCTGGCTGGGGGTGGTACGCTGGGTCTCGATTCCACTGACGGCCCTGGTGCTGGCTGCCGGGCTGCTATGACATGTGATGGCCGATGCGTCGGTCAAGGGAGGCGAAATGCAAGCAGGGAACCCCATTCGCAGTTGGAAGGGCGTGACCCCGAGCCTGGGCGAGCGGGTCTACGTGGACCCGGCCAGCGTGGTGCTGGGCGACGTGGTGCTGGGTGATGACAGCTCGGTCTGGCCGATGACGGTCATCCGCGGGGACATGCACCGCATACGTATCGGCGCGCGTACCAGCGTGCAGGACGGCAGCGTGCTGCATATCACCCATGCCAGCGACTTCAATCCCGACGGCTTTCCGCTCACCATCGGCGATGACGTGACCATCGGCCACAAGGCGGTACTGCACGGCTGCACGCTGGGCAACCGCATCCTGGTGGGCATGGGGGCCATCGTCATGGACGGCGCCGTGGTCGAGGATGAGGTGATCATTGCCGCGGGGGCGCTGGTTCCGCCGGGCAAGCGCCTGGAAAGCGGGCATGTGTATGCCGGCAATCCAGCCAGGGCGATGCGGCCGATCAAGGAGAGCGAGCGCGCCTTCTTCCCCTACACCGCTGGCAACTACGTCAAGCTCAAGGACGAGTACCTGGCGGCGAAGGGGAGGTGAGTGCCAGAGCGGTTGCATTTCTCCGCAGCGAGGGGCGCCGAGGACAGGCCGAAGAGGAGGTCCTTTTCCAGGGATGGAAAAGGTAGCGCCCAGGGATGGGTTTACAGCGCCTCCTCGTAGGCCTGCCCTCGGATCAGCCTCGAGCGACGCTGCTTTCTGCAAACGGCCTGGAACGAATTGCTAAAGCATTGTTTTTTATTGTCGGGGTGGGCGATAATCTGTTTTTTTATCCAGCTCTCTGGGGTTGCCCCGCCATATGGCCGATTTTCGTACCCATTTGAGTGCCGCCGTGGGTGGCGGTGTCCTGTTGGCCGTCACCGGCTGGCAGGGCGGCCTCTGGACGCCGGCCGAGGCACTGCCGCTGGCGGTACTGACCGCCTTCGGCGGCATCCTGCCCGATATCGATGCCGATCAATCACACGCCGTGCGCCTGATCTTCAATACCATGGCCGTGCTGGCGGTGATGGTCGGCGTGCTGTTGCTGCACGCTCGGCTGGAACCGGGGGCGCTGCTGATGGTCTGTGGCGGGCTCTACGTGGGGGTGCGCCATGTGCTGAGCCCGATCTTCAAGCGCTTCTCCGTGCACCGTGGGATCTGGCACTCGCTGCTGGCCGCGGTGCTGTGCGGGCTGGCGACCAGCGTGGCCGGTTACCACTTCCTGGCTCAGGAGGGCCGGTTGGCCTGGGCCCAGGGGCTGGCGCTGGGGCTGGGCTATCTCATCCACCTGGCGCTGGACGAGCTCTATAGCGTCGATCTTACCGGGGCGCGGCTCAAGCGCTCCTTCGGCACGGCGCTCAAGCCGTTCGACTACCGCGCCCCAGGCAATTCTCTACTCATGATGCTGCTGGTGGCAGGCCTGCTGCTCTGGTTGCCGCCCTGGTCGGCGCTGGGTGAGCTGGTCGCTCACGGGTCGGTCTTCTGGCGGTAGTCCTCGGCTTTCAGGCCATACTTTTTCAGCTTGTCATAGAGGGTCTTGCGTGGCAGGCCCAGGTGTTCGCAAACGTCATTGATCCGGCCGCGGTGGCTGGCCAGCGACTGGCTGATGAGGCTCTTCTCGAACAGCTCGACCTGCTGCGGCAGGGCGAGGTCAGCCCCGGTGGTCTCGACACCTTCTAGCAGGTCATCGAGGCGATAATCGAAGGCCGAGCCCAGCAGCACATAGCGTTCGGCCAGGTTGCGCAGCTCGCGGACGTTGCCGGGCCAGTCATGGGCCATCAGCGCCGAGACGCCGCGTGCATCAAGGGGCGGCGCCTCCAGGCCGCTGCGATTGGCCGCGACAACGGCGAAGTGCTGGAAGAGTAGCGGGATGTCTTCGCGCCGATCCCGCAACGGCGGAATCGGCAGGGTGACCACATTGAGGCGGTAGTAGAGGTCTTCGCGGAACTGACCCTCCTCGGCGGCGACCCTGAGATCCACCTTGGTAGCGGCGATGACCCGGATATCCAGCGGCACCGGCTCATTGGCGCCCAGCCGTTCGACACAGCGCTCCTGCAGCACACGCAGCAGCTTGACCTGCAGGGCCAGGGGCATGGACTCGATCTCGTCGAGGAAGACGGTGCCGCCGTTGGCGTGTTCGAACTTGCCGATACGGCGCTCCACGGCGCCGGTAAAGGCTCCCTTCTCGTGGCCGAACAGCTCCGACTCGATGATGCTTTCCGGTACCGCTCCACAGTTGATGGCGACAAAGGGGTGTCCACCGCGTGGGCTGCGTTCATGGATGGCACGGGCCACCAGGTCCTTGCCGGTTCCGGTCTCGCCAAACAGCAGGACATCGGTCTGTACCTGGCCGATACGCTGGATCATGGAGGCCAGGCGCTGGATGGCCAGTGTGCGTCCCACCAGGCGTGGGCCTGGTGCAGCCTGCTGTGCTTCCAGCTCGGCCTTGAGCCGCCGGTTCTCCAGGCTCAGGCGTCGCTTGTCGACGCCACGGCGTACCATCTCCACCAGGCGCTCGCCGGCAAAGGGTTTTTCCAGGAAATCCCAGGCGCCTTCCCGCATCGCCTCAACGGCGGTGGAAATGTCTCCGTGACCGGTGATCAGGATGACCGGCAGGTCGGGGTCACGCAGGCGAACCTCTTTCAGCAGGGCCATGCCGTCCATGCCGGGCATGCGGATGTCGCTGACGATCACGCCGGGAAAGTCAGGCAGGAGCATCTTCAGGGCGCTCTCCGCACTGGCGTGTGGTTCGGGCAGGTAGCCGGCCAGTTCCAGCGTCTGGCCGGCGGTGATGCGCAGGTGGGGTTCGTCATCGACAATCAGTACCGGTGCGGCCGCCGGATCATGCATGGGAAATCGGCTCCTGGGTCTGTGCGAGGCGGGATCTCTCGGGATCGCCGTCACGGGTCAGGGTAATGGTAAAAAGGGCGCCGGCACCAGTGAGGTTGGCGGCATCGAGCCGGCCCCCCAGGTCGTCGATGATGCGTGACGATATCGAGAGCCCGAGCCCCAGTCCGCTACCGGGTGTCTTGGTGGTGAAGAAGGGCTCGAAGATGCGCGACAGGTGCTGTTCAGGGATGCCCGGTCCGGTGTCGGCGACGCTGATGCGCACGTGGCGGTCGTCGGCGTCGATAGCGAGGGTCAGCTGCGGGTCGGAGGTGTCGGCCATGGCCTGCAGGGCATTGCCGATCAGGTTGACCAGCACTTGCTCGAGGCGGACCAGGTCAGCGTGCACCCAGACCTCCTCGTCGGTCCAGCGACGAATGACTTCCACATTGCTGCTGCGCAACCGTGCCTGGTAGAGGCGCAGTGCATAGTCGATACAGGCCTGCACCGAGACAGTGGTCAGGGTGCCGCCGCTCTTGCGCGAGAACTGGCGCAGTTGGGCGCTGATTTCTGCCATGCGCTCGGTCAGCTCGACGACCTGGGCCAGGTTGGCATCGGCGGCATCCTGTCGGCTGCGGGCGAGGAAGGCCCGGGCGTTCTCCGCATAGGCGCGGATCGCCGCCAGGGGCTGGTTGAGTTCATGATTGATGCCGGCGGCGAGCTGGCCGAGCACGGCGAGTTTGGCCGCCTGGATCAGCTCATCCTGGGTCTGGCGCAGGCTCTCCTCGGCCCGGCGGCGCTCTTCGATCTCGTCGGAAAGCAGGCGGTTGGTTTCCACCAGGTCGCGGGTACGGTGTTCCACATTGCGCTCGAGCTCGTCCCTGGCGCGGGCCAGGGTGCGGCGTTCCCGCTCGGCGAACAGCTCCCTTTCGCGACGGAGCCTGAGACGCTGCCAGCCGACGCCACCGGCCAGTACCACCACGCCGTAAAGGCTCCGGCGAGAAGAGCGGCCAGCCATTGTGCATTGTTCACCGGGTCGAGCGGCTTGAGGATGTGCATGTTCCAGCCGAGCTCCTCCATATGCCGGGTCAGCCCAAGATAGTTGCCTCCGGCCAGGGGCCCATCGGCGAATCGCACCAGGCGACTTCCGTCTTCCCGGTACTCGTATGCCTCGATGCCCGATGGGGAGAGCGGCTCGTCGGCATAGCGTCGGGTAGCCAGCAGTGATCGGTGCTCCTCTTCGGAGAGCGGGTAGAGCGCTGTCATCTGCAGCTCGGGACGGCTGGCCATGAAGATGATGTTATCCGCATCGGTGACCAGTAGTTCGGCATCCTGTTCTGCCCATCCCTCCTCGACGGCATCGAGCAGCACCTTGATGACCATCACCCCATAGGGCTGGGCATCCGGGGCCGTATCGTCGAGCCATACCGGGGCCGAAAAGTAGTAGCCGCGCTCCAGGGACTGGGTGCCAAGTCCGAAGAAACGGCCGCGCTGGCCTTCGATGGCATCCTGGTAATAACTGCGGAAGGCGTAGTTGTGGCCGATGAAGGTATTTTCCAGATGCCAGTTGCTGGCTGCCTTCGTCGTACCCACGCGGTCCAGCAGATAGACATCGGAGACGTCGGCGATGGCGCGGAACTGGTCCAGCAACAGGTTCAACGGCATGGGATTCTGGTCCCCGTGGTTGGCCAGGAAACGCCTTACCATCTCGCGGGAAGCCAGCAGCTGAGGGAGGTAGTCATGCCGTGTCAGGTGACCCTCCAGGCCGGAGGCAGAGAGGCGAAGCTCGTTCTCGGCCTCCCGCACCATGTTCTGCAGAACCTGCTCGCGGGCGGCCTGGGATGCCTGCCACATGACAATGGCCAGGCCCAGCGGCAGCAGCAGCAACAGCAGCCGCCGCAGGGAGCGAGACATTCTTGGTGGGCGGTGCGGACCTTTCAAGCGCGAGTATCCTCAGCTCGGAATTTCGGGTAGTGCCTGGGCGCGTCGCAGCGCCCGCTGGGCTCGGGTCTCGGCGCGCTCCATTTCCAGCAGCTCCTCCTCGACGAAGACCAGGTGCTCGTGGGCACGCGCACGAGCGTCCTCGGCGCGACCTTCAAGAATGGCATCCAGCAGGGCGCGGTGTTGCTTCATCAGCAGCGGGCGCGACTGGGGTTTCTCGAAGAGGTGGGTCAGGTTATCGACGATACTCTTTTCCAGGAGGTGGAAGATGCCGCGAATGGTATGCAGCAGCAGTACGTTGTGGCCCGCCTCCGCGATCGCCAGATGGAAGGCGGCGTCGGCCTTGGCCTCGAGTGCCGGGTTGCGGCCGGCGAAGCAGGCTTCCAGCTCTTCGAAGCGCTTGAGCAGCATGGCCTTGTCGGCCGGCGTGGAGCGCAAGGCTGCATAGTAGGCCGAGATGCCTTCCATGGCATCGCGAAACTCCAGCAGGTCGAGATGAAATTCCTGATGCCGGGAGAGCATGTCCAGCAGGGGGTCGCTGTAGCCGCTGTTGAGTTCGCGGGTCACGAAGGTTCCGCCGCCCTGACGGCTGATCAGCAGTCCGCGGGTGGCCAGCTTCTGGATGGCTTCGCGCAGGGAAGGTCGGGAAACGCCAAAGCGTTCGGCCAGTTCCCGTTCCGGTGGCAACCGCTGACCTGGCTTGAGGCTGCCCTCGAGAATCATGGCCTCAAGGCGTTCGGTGATCACATCGGCCAGTTTTGGCTGGCGAACGGTCTGATAGGACATGCGGGTTTTCCTGGCGATCGGCTATAATTGGTCTGACCAATATTGACTCGATTGGCGTCATGATGCAATCGGAAAGCGGGGAGGAAATCTGGTCAACTATCATGAGCTTGCAACAGTTCGATATATGGTATCGACCAAAGTATAGCCCTTCCGGTGAGGCAAACCGTGGCCTGTCGTTTGACACTGTGCAAGCCGAGCCTAATGTGCCTTTTTCTTCTTCGGTAAATTGGTATTACCAATTTACCGAAGAAAGAGAGGCAAGGCAAATTCAGTGCGAAGTTTCGACGTCATCCAAGACAATAACAGTCCTGTGACACAGCAAATCCTACCGCAGTCCGCGGCTTCCCGCGGGCCGACCGTGAGGGCACCTCATGACGCCAGTCAAGCTCTATCCCCCCAAGTCAGAAAAGGCCTACTACTTCGGCACCTGTCTCGTCGATATGTTCTATCCCGAAGCGGGCCTGGACGGAATCCGCCTGCTGGAGCGTGAAGGTATCGAGGTGCTCTTTCCCGAAGACCAGACCTGTTGCGGACAGCCGGCCTATACCTCCGGCTACCAGAGCGAGGCTCGTGCCGTGGCGGCGGCGCAACTCGGGCTTTTCCCGGAGCCCTGGCCCATCATCGTTCCTTCGGGGTCCTGCGGCGGCATGATGCGTACCCATTATCCGCAGCTGTTTGCCGGCACCGATCAGGAGGCACTGGCCGGCGAGGTCGCAAGCAGGGTCTACGAACTCACGGAATATCTGGTCCATGTCTGCCACCTTCGACTCGACGACCGTGGTCCGGCCGAAGCGGTGGCGATGCATACTTCCTGCAGTGCGCGACGAGAGATGGGGCTGGCCGAGACAGGGCCGGCACTGCTGGCCAGGCTTGGCCAGGTCGAGCTGGTGGAGCAGGAACGGGCCGCCGAATGCTGCGGTTTCGGCGGCACCTTTGCCGTTCGTCACCCGGAGGTCTCGGCCGCCATGGTGGAGGACAAGACCCAGGCCATCGAAGCGACGGGGGCCAGGCACTTCGTCTCGTCCGACTGCGGCTGCCTGATGAACATCAACGGCCGCTTCGAACACCAGAAGAAAGCGATCAAGGGCGAGCATATCGCGAGCTACCTGTGGCGGAGAACCTCATGAGCGTCGAGACCTATACGCCGCGGGCCTTTCATCGTCAGGCCCATGATGCCCTGGGCAACCCCCAGATCCGCTCCAACTTCCGCCGGGCCATGGACGGCCTGATGACCAAGCGGCGCGATGTCTTCAGCGACTGGGACCTGGAGACCCTGAGGGATCTGGGCGCCAATATCCGCCTGAGGGCGCTGGCCAAGCTGCCCGACCTGCTGGAGCAGCTGGAAGCCAACTGCGAGGCCAACGGCATCCGGGTCCACTGGGCAGAAGATGGCGAGGAGGCGTGCCGCATCATTCGTGAGCTGTGCGAATCCCATGGGGCGACTTCGGTCATCAAGGGCAAGTCGATGGTGTCCGAGGAGATGCACCTCAATGCCCATCTGGAGGCGGCCGGGATCGAGGCCCTCGAGTCGGACCTCGGCGAGTACCTGGTGCAGCTCAACGAGCAGACGCCCTCGCATATCATCATGCCGGCGATCCATCTGAATACCGACGAGATCTCCGACATCATGCACGAAAAGACGGGGACAGATCGAACCCGTGATGTCGACTACATGACCGCTGCCGCCAGATCCCAGCTGCGTGAGCGCTTCATGAATGCGGATGTGGGTGTCTCGGGGGTCAACTTCGCCGTGGCCGAGACCGGCACCCTGTGCCTGGTGGAAAATGAAGGCAATGGCCGCATGACCACCACGGTGCCCCCGGTGCATATCGCCGTGACAGGAATAGAAAAGGTGGTCGAGCACCTGCGTGACGTGCCGCCGCTCTATGCCCTGCTGACCCGCTCGGCAACCGGTCAGCATGTCACCACCTATTTCAACATGATCTCGGGACCGCGCAAGGCCGACGAGCATGATGGCCCTCGGGAAGTCCACCTGGTGCTGGTCGACAGCGGACGCTCCCGCATCTACCAGGACGATGAGCTGCTCGATACCCTGCGCTGCATTCGCTGTGGCGCCTGCATGAACCACTGCCCGGTCTATACCCGCGTCGGTGGTCATAGCTACGGCACCACCTACCCCGGCCCCATCGGCAGCATCCTGATGCCGCATATGCTGGGGCTCGAGGAGACCAAGGACCTGCCGACCGCATCCAGCCTGTGCGGCGCCTGCGGCGAGGTGTGCCCCGTCAAGATCCCGATTCCCGACCTGCTGGTGCGCCTGCGCCGCGAGGCGGTGGGCGAGGGGCGTGGCAACGTTCCCGGTGCGGGGGTAAAGCGCACGAAGAAGGAGGTGGCGGCCTGGAAGAGCTGGCAGTGGCTGGCGACCCACCCCTCGGTCTGGCGGGGAAGCTTGATGATGGCTGGCAAGCTGCGTGCATTGACACCAGCAAGGCTTGGTCCCTGGACGCAATACCGCACCGCGCCGAAGCTGGCGAAGCGCTCGCTGCATGCGCTGGTCAAGTCCCACCGCCGGGAAAGGGAGGATGAGTCATGAGTGCACGCGAGGGGATTCTCAAGCGCCTTCGTGAGCGCGCCGACGGTGCCTTGACCGCACCACAGAGCGACTTTGGCGTCGTGACCGGGCGAGGCTGGAGTGCCGAAGAACGCCTCCAACGCTTCGAGCGGTGGATCAGTTCCGTTCACGGTGAGGTCATTCATACCTACCGTGGCAGCTGGACGGCCGACCTGGCGAAACTGCTGCAAGCCAAGGGGGTTCTCCGCCTGGCATTGGGGCGCGAGCATCCGGTGGCGGCGGAGGCGCGGGCGGCCCTGGCCGATACCGGCGTCACGCTGGTCGATGCCGACCGTGACGTTGAGGCGTGGCAGCAGGAACAGTTCGAGTCCACGGATGCCGGCCTGACGTCCACCCGGGGCGGCATTGCCGAGACCGGCAGCCTATGGCTGTGGCCGACCCCCGATGAGCCTCGCCTGCTCAGCCTGGTGCCGCCGATCCATATCGCGGTGCTGGATGCCGAGACTCTCGAGGACACCTTCTTCGACGTGATCGAGGCCCATGGCTGGGCCGGCAGCATGCCCACCAACGCCCTGCTCATCTCGGGCCCGAGCAAGACCGCCGACATCGAGCAGACCCTGGCCTACGGGGTGCACGGCCCCCGTGAGCTGATCGTGCTGCTACGCCATGCCGAGGAGCGCTCATGACGCCTGCAACGCTTGATCCGGCCACCACCGACGCCTGGCATGATCTGAAGAGCGAGCTGCTCGAGATCATGCCCGCCGAGCGTCTGATCGACGACCCGCTGCGTACCCTGGCCTATGGCACCGACGCCAGCTTCTACCGTCTGATTCCCAAGCTGATCGTGCGGCCCGAGAGCGAGGACGAGTTGATGGCAGTGCTGGCGGCGTGTCGCTCCCGCCGGCTGCCGGCGACCTTTCGCGCCGCCGGGACCTCGCTGTCCGGCCAGGCGGTGACGGATTCCGTGCTGATCCAGATGGGCCAGGGCTGGCGCGGTCATGAGATTCTCGAGGGTGGGCAGGCGATTCGCCTGCAGCCGGGGGTGATCGGCGCACGGGCCAACCAGCTGCTGGCCCCCTTCGGCCGCAAGATCGGCCCGGACCCGGCCTCCATTGGCAGCTGCATGATCGGTGGCATCGCTGCCAATAATGCCTCGGGCATGTGCTGCGGCACCGCACAGAACAGCTATCGCACGGTGCGTGACATTCGCGTGATCCTGGCCGACGGCACCCGGCTGGATACCGCCGACCCGGCCAGTCGTGAGGCGTTTCGGCATAGCCATGCGGAACTCGTCGAGGGGCTCGAGCGGCTCTCCGCCGAGACCCGGGCCAATACGCCGCTGGCCGAAAAGATTCGTCACAAGTACCGGCTCAAGAACACCACCGGCTATGCGCTCAACAGCCTTGTCGACTTCACCGACGGTATCGAGATCCTCAAGCATCTGATGATCGGCTCCGAAGGGACGCTGGGTTTCATCAGCAACATCACCTACGACACCGTGGTGGATGAACCGCTTAAGGCCGCGGCGTTGCTCTTCCTGCCGGACATGGCCACCACCTGCCGGGCGACCATCGCCCTCAAGCCGGCCCCGGTCTCGGCCGTCGAGCTGATGGACCGCGCGGCGCTGCGCTCGGTGGAGCGCAAGCCGGGAATGCCCGAGGTATTAAAGACGCTGCCGGACAGCGCGGCGGCGCTGCTGATCGACGTGCGCGGCAACGATGAGGGCGAGCTTGAGGCGCGCCTTCAGGCGGTGCGTGACATCTTTGAAGGCATTCACACCCTGGAGCCCGTGACCTTTACCCGCGACAAGAGCACCTACGAGCTCTACTGGAAGATCCGCAAGGGTCTCTTTCCCGCCGTGGGCGCGGTGCGTGATACCGGCACGACGGTGATCATCGAGGACGTGGCCTTTCCCATCGAGCGACTCGATGAAGGCGTTCAGGCGCTGACCGATGCCTTCCACCGCCATGGCTATCCGGAGGCCATTCTCTTTGGCCACGCCTTGGAAGGAAATCTGCACTTCGTCTTCCCCCAGGGCTTCGAGAAGCCCGGCGAGGTGGAGCGCTATCAGGCACTGATGGACGAAGTGGCGCAACTGGTCGGCGTCGAGTATGGCGGCTCGCTCAAGGCTGAGCACGGCACCGGGCGCAACATGGCGCCCTATGTCGAGCTGGAGTGGGGGCCCGAGGCCTACGCCCTGATGTGGCAGATCAAGGCGCTGTTCGACCCCGAAAACCTGCTCAACCCCGAGGTCATTCTCAGTCGCAACCCGACACTGCACCTGGAGAATCTCAAGCCGTTGCCGGCGGCCCACGAGATCATCGACAAGTGCATCGAGTGCGGTTTCTGCGAGCACGTCTGTCCGTCGAAGGACCTGACCCTGACGCCGCGCCAGCGGATCGTCATTGCCCGTGAGATGGCTAGGCTCGAGGCCCTCGGTGATGCTATCGATGGGGAGGATGCCGAGCGCCTGACCACGTTGCGCCGCGACTATCGCTACGCCGGCGACGAAACCTGCGCCGTCGATGGCCTCTGTGCCACCCAGTGCCCCGTCGGCATCAATACCGGTGAGATGATCCGCGATATGCGCCATGAGCGGCTGGCGCAGCATGGCGGTCTGTCTCGCCGGGTGGGTCGCCACTTCTCCGGGGTGACCCGTATTGCCCGGGGTGTGTTGAACATGGCGGGCGTTGGCCGTGCGGTGCTGGGCGAGAAGGGGCTCTCCCGGGTCAGCGGTTCGATAACCAGGATTAGTGGCAACCGAGTGCCGCAATGGGTGCCCACCCTACCCAAGGCGGCATCGATTCGAGTCCTCAAGCAGCGTTCGTCCGGCGACGGATCAAAGGACAAGGTGGTCTACCTGCCCTCCTGTGCGACCCGGGTGTTCGGTGCCGCCCATGGCGATACCGAGAGCCGTTCGATCATGGAGATCACCCTATCGCTGCTGGAGCGAGCGGGGTTCGAGGTGATAATCCCCGAGATGACGGGCCATCTCTGCTGCGGCATGGCGTTTCACTCCAAGGGGCAGTTCGACGAGGCGACGCACAAGGCCCGTGAGCTCAATCGCGAACTGCTGGTAGCGAGCCAGAACGGTCGCTATCCGATCATCAGCGATACCAGCCCCTGCGTGTTGCACATGCAGTCGCGCCTCGATGAGCGCCTGTCGGTGCAGGAACCTGTTGCCTTCGCCCATGACCACCTCTTGCCCCGGCTCAACCTCACGCCGCTCGATGAGCGCGTCGCGGTACATGTCACCTGCTCCAGTACCCATATGGGACTTGGCGAGCGCATGGTGGCGCTGGCCAGGGCCTGCGCCCGCGAGGTTGTGGTGCCGGCGGAGATCACCTGTTGCGGGTTCGCCGGTGACAAGGGGCTTTCCACGCCGGAACTCAACGCCTCGGCGTTGAAGGGGCTGGCGGTCCAGGTGGCGGATTGCGATGCGGGCTACTCCAACTCGAAGACCTGTGAGATCGGGCTGGCGCTGCATGGGGGGATCCCCTATCGTTCGATCCTGTCGCTGCTCGAGCGGGCAAGTCGGCAGCAAGTGGCGTGCTGAGAGCGGCCACTTGTCCACAGCCACTCGCTCGAAACCGCCTGTGGATGGGCGTTTCGGGCGGGCCGTGAAATTTTGCGGCGAAAGTCCTTGCAGCGGCGACGCTCAGCCCATAAAATACGCATCCGCTGCCGGCAACGGGCAAACGTTACCGGCGGTGGAGGTGGAGAAAGTGCTTGTTTCTGTTTGGTTTTTTCGGATCGGCTAGTGAGATTCGCGATTGACAGAGACGCCGGAAACGGTAGAATGCACGCCACGCTGAAGGCAGCCGGCGGTACCGGCGCTTCGATGGCAGGCTCACCCCGGTGAGGCCAGCGAAGAGAGTTGACAAGCTCAGCCGATTCAGTAGAATACGCCTTCCTCGCAGGGCGCTGGCGAGGCCGCTGACAGAGTCAGCCGCCACGACAGCAAGCGAGACGCTCCGCTCTTCCCGTGTGGTTTGAAGAGAACGAGAGCCGCTCTTTAACAATCGATCAGGTAATTCATGTGGGCGCTTGTCGATGAGGTGGTGAGAAGTCACACCATTTCAAGGCAAGCGACTCGTCGAAGACCTTCGGGTCTTTTTGAGAAGCTTTGACCTTGAGCCAAGATTGGTTCGCTTTCAGCTGTCGCCTTCGGGGGGTGGCTGAGCAAGAACCGCAATGATTTGAAACTGAAGAGTTTGATCATGGCTCAGATTGAACGCTGGCGGCAGGCTTAACACATGCAAGTCGAGCGGTAACAGGTCCAGCTTGCTGGATGCTGACGAGCGGCGGACGGGTGAGTAATGCATAGGAATCTGCCCAGTAGTGGGGGATAACCTGGGGAAACCCAGGCTAATACCGCATACGCCCTACGGGGGAAAGCAGGGGATCTTCGGACCTTGCGCTATCGGATGAGCCTATGTCGGATTAGCTAGTTGGTAGGGTAAAGGCCTACCAAGGCGACGATCCGTAGCTGGTCTGAGAGGATGATCAGCCACATCGGGACTGAGACACGGCCCGAACTCCTACGGGAGGCAGCAGTGGGGAATATTGGACAATGGGGGCAACCCTGATCCAGCCATGCCGCGTGTGTGAAGAAGGCCTTCGGGTTGTAAAGCACTTTCAGCGAGGAAGAAGGCCTGGTGGCCAATACCCACCAGGAAGGACATCACTCGCAGAAGAAGCACCGGCTAACTCCGTGCCAGCAGCCGCGGTAATACGGAGGGTGCGAGCGTTAATCGGAATTACTGGGCGTAAAGCGCGCGTAGGTGGCTTGATAAGCCGGTTGTGAAAGCCCCGGGCTCAACCTGGGAACGGCATCCGGAACTGTCAGGCTAGAGTGCAGGAGAGGAAGGTAGAATT
>NZ_AZQX01000403.1:0-14461 GCF_000568385.1 Halomonas sp. BC04 | reverse complement strand
GTTTCAGCATGTCGCGCTATAGCCAGTATCTCGAGCGGAAGCTGCATACCGGCCATAAAAGATAAGGAACGCAAACAATGAATGAACAGGCGACAACTCCCAAGGCCGGCACCGAGACACCCATGGTCGAGATGCGCGGCGTCAACAAGTGGTACGGCGACTTCCACGTGCTGCGCGATATCGACTTCGAGGTCAAGCGCGGCGAGCGTATTGTCATCTGCGGGCCCTCGGGCTCGGGGAAATCGACCCTGATCCGCTGTATCAATCACCTGGAAGAGCATCAGCAGGGCGAGATCGTGGTCGGCGGTATCCCCCTGACCCAGGACATCAAGCGCATCGAGCAGATTCGTCGCAGCGTGGGCATGGTGTTCCAGCACTTCAATCTCTTCCCGCACCTCACGGTGCTGGAAAACTGCTGCCTCGCGCCCATGTGGGTGCAGAAGCAGCCACGTCGCGAGGCTGAGGCGCTGGCCATGAGGTACCTCGAGCGGGTACAGATCGCCGAGCAGGCACGCAAGTATCCCGGCCAGCTGTCGGGTGGTCAGCAGCAGCGGGTTGCCATCGCCCGCTCGCTCTGCATGCACCCCGAAGTGATGCTGTTCGACGAGCCGACCTCGGCGCTGGATCCGGAAATGATCAAGGAGGTGCTCGACGTCATGGTCGAATTGGCCAACGAGGGCATGACCATGCTCTGCGTGACCCACGAGATGGGCTTCGCCAAGACCGTGGCCGATCGGGTGATCTTCATGGATCAGGGGCAGATCATCGAGGAGAACGCCCCGGAACCCTTCTTCAACAACCCCCAGTCAGAGCGTACCCAGCTGTTCCTCAGCCAGATACTGGGTCACTGAGCCGTGCCGGGTTCTGCGCCTGCGGTGCTGACCCGGCTAGATAGTCTCTCTACTTTGCTGCCAGTAGGCCACGACCCGGTTGCGGCCGGCCCCCTTGGCGGCATAGAGCGCCTGGTCCGCCTGAGCCATGGCCAGCGCCTGGCTATGGCTCAGGTCCTGGCCAACGGACAGCCCGGCGACACCGATGCTGATCGAGATGCCGACCTGATGGGATGGCGGCCTTGCCGGCAGACTCTCCAGCGGGAAGGGGGTATCGGCGATGCGACCCCGCAATCGTTCGGCCACCTGCATCACCTGTTGGTCGTTCAGACCGCTGACCACTATGGCGAACTCCTCCCCGCCCAGGCGAGCCAGGCCATCCTCGGATCGTAGCTCCTTGCCCAGCCGTTCGGCCAGCAGCCTCAACAGTGCGTCTCCCGCCGGGTGCCCGTAGGCGTCGTTGATCTGCTTGAAATGGTCGATATCCACCAGCAGCAGGTGGTGTGGTGGCAGCGGCCCCGGTACCCCGCCCAGGGTCTCGGCCAGATGTCGGGTAAGGCCTCGGCGGTTCAGCACACCGGTCAGCTCATCGTATTCCGCTGCAATCATGGCGCGCTCTTCGCCCTGCTTGCGCTGGCTGATGTCGATGACCAGCCCGGCCAGTGCCTCAAGCCGGCCCCTCTCGTCACAGACCACCTCGGTGACGATTTCATGCCATCGAGTGTCACCGTTCTTGCTGATGAGACGCACATCGAGACGCAAATTCTTACTGCCATCCGCCAGGCAGGTGCGCAGCTGAGACCAGAAGCGCAGACGGTCTTCCCTCACGATATGGGCCAGCAACCGTCTTAGCGGCACCCGGGCGTATTGGTCGGGGTAGCCCAGCGTGTTCAACAGGGCGCGGGAACACCATGTCGAGCCGCTATGCGGGTCGACCTCCCAGATGCCGCAGTCGGCCACCTGCTGGAACAGCTCGACCTGTCGGCGGCGGCTGGTGAGCTGATGGCGGTAGATGGCCGATGCAATGAGCTCGGCGGCGACGACCAAGGCTTGGAGTCCGGGACCTTGCCACTCCAGGCGACGCTCGCAGTCATCGATGCCCAGCGTGCCCCACCACTGGCCATCGACCATGATGGGCACCGTGACCATGGACAGTATGCCCTGGCTTTCCAGGTTTTTGAGCAGTGTGCCGTCAGGCAGTTCGGAAGTAATGAAACATTGGGGTTCGCCGCGCTGTCGTTCGGTAACGATGCGCTGATAGACCGGATCGTCGAAGAGCGTCGAGAAGAAGCGAAAACGTTTCTGGGTGAGCTGTCGATAGTGGGGTGCGGCTGCCCATTCGAAGACGTAGTCCTGGACCACGACCTCTTGCTGTAGCTCGAGAAGCTGAAATATCCAGACGCGGCTGGCGCCGGATGCCCGGCCTAGCTCGGCCAGCAGCGTATCGACACCATCCCCCCAGAAGCGCGCACTGATCAGCCCTCGACTGCCGCTGGCTAGGGCACCAAGCAGGCGAGCATCGTCGGGGAAGACCGGTACCGGCATGGCAGTGATCCATCCATCGGGCGGTAACCAATCATAACATGGGTTAACAATCGGATAGCGCAGATGGGCGGAAAGTCCACCAAAGTCGCAGCTGGCAGCGACGTTGGCAAGGCGAGCGCGTACGAGGAAGCCACCACCCAGGAGTCGGATCGGTCAGATGGGGGAACGGGTTGGTTTCAAAGGCTCGGCGGGGCGCGTAATCCTAGCACTTCCCATCACGCTGGCTTCTGTCTCCAGATGGCGTGCCTCGCTGGTCCAGGCAGCATCCTCGGCGTGTACCGCTGGCCGGCGCTCGAACGAACGAGTCATGACATCGCGTGGTGCGAAGCCAGGGCGGGCGTTCAGGTGATGGGGCAGCAGGCACAGTTCGGCGAGCAGGCGCAGGCTCATGGCGCCCAGCACCCAGAGGCCGCCACCGAGGGCCAGGGCCGGCCAGGCCGTGATCCAGCCGGTTGCCGTCAGCCATGGCGTGCGCGGCATCAGCCAGAGTGCGGCCGCGGTCAGCAGCCCGAGCTGAAGCAGCAGGTGGCAGAAAACCAGGGTGCCGCGAGAGAGCGGACGGCGGGGAAACAGGAACTGTTGCATTGAGGGATCCTCCCGTAGCGTGCACATCACGGCACGATGATTCTCACCGGCCTCCATGCCGACAATGCAGAATCCTACCTCAGATGATGCCCGGGCGCAGCCGTTGATGATGGCAATCGTGTCGGGCGGCTCATGACAGCACAGTCAGGCTGGCGGGAGCCAGCGGTTCGCGATCGCGATGCCGGCTCAGCGGCTGTCCCTCGAGCGCCGTCAGCAGTATCTGCAGCGGGTCGCCGTGACTGACCAGGAGCACCGTTTCCCCGCTCAGCGTGTGCTCCAGCGCTTCGATCACCGCCTGCATCCGGCCGGCGACGCTGGCGACGCTCTCCACGCCATGTTCGACGTGTTCGGCGCTGCGTGCATCCAGCGCCCAGATATGGGGGTAGCGGTCGTCCGCCAGGCCTTCGAGGTCACCGAAGTGTCTCTCCCGAAGGCGGGGCTCACGCTGCAGGGGTAGCGCGAAGTGGGACGCCACCCGGGCAGCGGTCTCGGTGGTACGCAGGAAATCCGAATGAAGAATCTGCGTGGGTGTCGGCCAATGCCAGTCGGCGAGAAGGGCGTCGAGCTGGGAGACTCCCTGGGGGGAGAGGCCGAAGGCCGTCAGGCCGCGCTCTGGGGTGCTGATGATGAGCCCCCTGGCGTTGGCCTGGCTATGGCCGTGCCGCATCAGAAGGTAGCGGTTGCGGCGCTGAGTCGAGGCGTTGAGGAATCCGTTTGACATACTATTGTCATACTACCTAGATTAATCTTTAGTTTCGATAATGATCATCACGCACGTTCGTATGTTCGATTTCGATCAGCCATATGGGCGACCAACGGGTGCCCAGCAACGACAGGCACGCTGCAATGAAAGCGTTCTCGAACGTTCCAATAACAACGCACGCAAAGTGAGTCACGCCATGAAAGCACACCGCACCGCTAACAAGCACCCCCTTGCCACGCTGGCTATCTCCTCTCTGCTGCCACTGGCCATGCTCGTATCGGCTCAGGCCCACGCCGACTGCCCGCGCGGTGACCTGGACGACCTCTACTGCGATGAAGACGGCAACATGGTCGCCGACCTGCCTGCCGACGAGTCTGAATGGGCCAACCCCGATACGTTGATCTTTGCCTACACGCCGGTGGAAGACCCGGCCATCTACTCCGATATCTGGCAGCCGTTCATCGATCACCTGGAAGAGGTAACCGAGCGCAACGTGCGCTTCTTCGCCGTGCAGTCCAACTCGGCCCAGGTCGAGGCCATGCGCAGCGGGCGTTTGCATATTGCCGGCTTCTCCACCGGGCCGACACCCTTTGCGGTGAACCTGGCCGGTGCGGTGCCGTTCGCCCTGATGGGCTCCGATGATGGCCAGTTCGGCTATACCCTTCAGGTCTACACCCATGTCGATTCCGGTATCGATGACATGGAAGACCTCAAGGGCAAGCGGGTGGCGCATACTTCGCCCACCTCCAACTCCGGCAACCTGGCACCCCGCGCCCTTTTCCCCGATCTGGGTATCGTCCCCGATGAGGACTACGAGGTGGTCTATTCCGGCAGCCACGACCAGTCGATGCTTGGCGTGGTGGCCCGCGACTACGATGCCGCACCGGTGGCCTCCGAGGTGGTCGAGCGCATGGCCGCACGCGGTCTCTATGATGAGGAGGACGTCAAGATCATCTACGAATCGGACCGTTTCCCGACCACCTCCTACAACTACGCCCACAATCTGCATCCCGACCTGGTCGAGAAGATCGAAGAGGCCTTCTTCTCATTCGACTTCGTCGGCACCGCCCTGGGCGACGAGTTCGAGGGGGTCGAGAAGTTCATTCCGATCAACTATGAGGAGCATTGGCAGGTGATCCGGACCATCCAGGCGGCCAACGACGTGCGCTATACCCGCGAAGACCTGGACCAGGAATAAGCCAGACAATCGGGCTTCCTGTCCAAGCAAGGCATGAGCCCCCGGCCGTTGGCCGGGGGTCGGTTTTCTGCATAGCGAGGTGGGTGAATGCTGGAGATCTCCAAGCTGGTCAAGCGCTACGGCCATGACAAGCCGGTACTGCAGGATCTGGATCTCGTGGTGGAGGGCAGTAGCGTGGTCTCCATCGTCGGTGCATCGGGGGCGGGCAAGAGCACCATGCTGCGCTGTATCAACCGACTGGTGGAACCGACCTCTGGCTCGATCCGGCTCAACGGCAACGAACTGGTCAAGCTGAGAGGGGCAGCGCTTCGGCGGGCGCGGCGCAAGATCGGCATGGTGTTCCAGGGTTTCAACCTGATCGATCGCCTGACCGTGATGGAGAACGTGCTGGCCGGTCGGCTCGGCTACGTCAGCCTCTACCAGGCCATCTCGAGGCGTTACCCCAAGCAGGATATCGAGCGCGCCTTTACGCTCATGGAGCGGGTGGGTATCGCCCACTATGCCAACAAGCGTGCCGACGAGCTCTCCGGTGGAGAGCGCCAGCGAGTCGGCGTCGTGCGGGCCCTGATGCAGGAGCCCGAGATCCTGCTGGCCGACGAGCCGACGGCATCGCTCGACCCGCGCACCTCCGAACAGATCATGAAGCTGCTGCAGAGCCTGGCGAGCGAGCTGTCGCTGCCGGTGCTGATCAATATCCACAATGTCGCCCAGGCCAAGACCTACACCGAACGCATCGTTGGCCTGCGCCATGGCAAGATGATCTTCGACGGCTCGCCGGCCGATTTCACCAAGGATGCTCTGGACGCCATCTATGGCGGCATTGAAGCACCCGACGAGGAGATCACCGAACCGCCCGGTGCCAACCCGAAACAGGGTGAACAGGGGGTCGCTCATGACCAGACCTGACGCTCCCGATGCGACGCCCTTGCCCAGGGCCTGGCGCAAGCCCTCCTTCATCGCCAACCCATTCCTTCGCTATGGTCTGTGGCTGGTGGTGCTGGCCTATCTGGTCTGGGCCTTCGGCAGCCTGCCCTTCAACTGGGAGCGTATCGCCGAGGGCTTGCCGCGGGCGGCGCGGATATTCGGTAGCGGCTTCCCACCCAGCTTCGAGCGCGGGGGCCTGCTGCTCACCGGTTTCAAGGAGAGCTTCCAGATCGCCATCCTGGCAACCCTGCTGGGGGTCGCGCTGTCGATTCCCTTCGCGGTAATGGCGGCCCGGAACATTGCGCCGCTGCCGATTTACCTGTTCGGGCGGGCGGTGATCATCATCTCGCGCAGCTTCCATCCGGTGATCGTCGCCATCCTGTTCGTGGCGGCGGTGGGGTTCGGTCCCTTGGCGGGCGTGCTGACACTGACCCTCTACTCCATCGGCTTCGTCGGCAAGCTGCTGGCGGAGGAGATCGAGGAGATCGACTGGGGGCAGGTCGAGGCGATGAAGGCGACCGGCGCGGGTTATTTCGCGATTCTGGTCTATGCCGTCTTTCCCCAGATATTGCCGCGCCAGGTTGGGCTTTCCATGTACCAGCTCGACAGTAACCTGCGCGCCTCGGCGGTGGTGGGAATCGTCGGCGCCGGGGGGATCGGCGGCACCCTGATGAACGCCTTCGGACGCTACGACTACGACTTCGCGTTCGCCATCCTGTTGATCATCATTGCGGTGATCCTGGTCAGCGAGGGCATCAGCGGCTGGGTGAGGAAGAAAATATGGTAGATCAAACCGACGCCCTCGCCGATCGCATCTGGCAGCGTTATGACCGCAAGGAACGCCTGATCCGTTATGCCGTGCTGCTGGTGACCGTGATGCTGGTCTACTGGGCAGTTCGCGATATCGACATCTTCTGGCCCTGGGTGTGGGATGCGCCGAACCAGATCCAGAATCTGGGGGCACGCATGTGGCCGCCGGATCCGCGCCGGCTGGAACAGATCATCGGCGCCATGATCGAGACGGTGCATATCGCCACGCTGGCGACGATGCTGACGATTTTCGTCGCCCTGCCGGTATCTTATATTGCCGCCCAGAACACCACGCCCAACCGTGCCTGTCTGTGGCTGGGGCGCTTCATCCTGGTCTCCAGCCGTTCGGTGAACACCATTATCTGGGCGCTGCTCTTCGTGGCGATCTTCGGTCCCGGTGTGCTGGCGGGTATCCTGGCGATCATGTTCCGCTCCATCGGTTTCATCGGCAAGCTGATGGGTGAAGCGATCGAGGAGATCGACCGGCGCCCGGTGGAGGCCATGGAAGCCACCGGTGCCTCCAAGCTCAAGGTGATCGCCTATGCCGTCGTACCCCAGGTGATGCCGGCCTTCTTCGCCATCGTCATACTGCGCTGGGACATCAACATCCGCGAGTCCACGGTGCTGGGTCTGGTGGGTGCCGGTGGTATCGGGGTCCTTCTCCAGGGCTCCATCGACACCTTTGCCTGGCCCACTGTGGCCACCATCCTGATCGCCATTGTCATCCTGGTGCTGATTGGTGAAGCCATTACCAGTATTCTGCGGCGCAAGGTGATCTAGGCGTGTGACGCGAGCGGTTTGACCCCGGGGTCCCGCCTTGCCATGTTGAAGGGGGAGGCGGGGCATCGCCCAGGGGGTGTCCTTCCGTCAATCCGTATGTAAGGAGAGGCTATGACAACGTATATCGTGGTGGCCGATGCAGCACGGGCGCGCGTCTTTACACGCGACGCCCTCAAGTTACAGGAGGTGGAAAGCCTCGTGCACCCGGCAGGGAGGCTGCACGAGGGAGACCTGGTGACCGATAGTGGCGCCGACGTGCAGGAATCCAGAGGGCCTGGCTCGCGCTCCTCTTATCGCGAGGATGTAGCCTCCGAGCATGAAGACCAGCTCTTCGCCAAGCAGGTTGCCGAGCGGATCTATCGTGCTCGGGTCGAGAACCTCATGGACAAGTTGATTCTCGTGGCGCCTCCCAAGTTTCTCGGCCTACTGCGTGATGAGCTGGATGCCCCTACCCGCAAGCTGGTCATTCATACCCTCGCCAAGGACCTGAGCAAGTCAGGATTGGAAAGCATTCAGCAAGCGGTCAGCGACATGCGCTGATCGCATACGGACGTTACGCCTCAAGAGTCGGGCGCTCTTGCCGATATCAAGGAGAGCACAGCTGCGGTGTGATGCCGCCGAGCTTATCCTTCTTCAGCGAGAGCGCCCATGTACCTCAAATCGATTCGCCAGTATGTGGTCCTGCTGGCCGGCCCCTGTCTGCTGGCGGTGGTGGCAGCCCTGGTCGTCTATAGTCTGTTCTCCTCCTCCCGCACCCAGCAGACCGTCGAGACGCACACCCGGGGGCTGCTCGAGGGGGCCATCGATGAGCGCCTGGCGGTGCTGGCGGATGCCGAGGCGGGCCGCATTCAGCGTGAGCTGGAGCATGCCCTGACCCTGGCCACACAATTGGCCAGTGCCAATGCGCTGATGGGCCAGCGCGACGACGGCGGTCGTATGGCGCTCTCCATGAGCCGTCGCGAACTCTCCAACCTGGTGCGCCAGACCGTGGTCGAGAACCCCTCGCTGCTCGACGCCTTCATCGGCTGGGAGCCCGACGCCTTCGGTCGTGACGCGCTGTATGCCGATCTTGGTGAAAGTGAGGGCTACGATGGCTCGGGTCGCTTCATGCCCTGGTGGTACCGCACCGACAGTGGCGCCGTCGAGGTGCTGCCGCTGGGCGATACCATGGAGAGCGATACCCTGCTGGCCAGCGGGGTCCGTGAAGGCGAGTACTACCTCTGCCCGAGGGAGACCCTGGCGCCCTGCATCATCGACCCGGCCCCTTATGACTATGGCGGGGAGACCTTGATGGTCACCTCGTTCAACGTGCCGATCCTGGTGGATGGTGCCTTTCGCGGCGTTGCCGGTGTCGACCTCTCCCTGGACTTCATTCAGGAACTGCTGGCCGCCGCCAGTGCTTCCCTCTATGACGGTGCCGGTGAGCTGGCCCTGATCGCCGGCCAGGGCGGTCTGGCGGCCTATACCGCCGATGCCGAACGCCTGGGCATGCCGGCCAGCGATGCACTGGGAGCGGACATCCTGGGCTCGGTGGATCAGGCCCGTGACCAGGGGGCCACGACCAGTGTGTTGCGCAATGGCATGATCGAGCGCTACCAGCCCTTCACCATCGGCAGCAGCGAGACACCCTGGGTGCTGATGATTCGCCTACCTCAGCAGGCGGTGATGGGCGACCTGGGGGCCTTGCAGACGCTGCTTGACGAGCAACGCCGTACCGACACCCTGGGCATGAGCCTGGTGGGCCTGTTGCTGGCGGCCCTGGGTATGGCGGCGCTGTGGATCGTGGGTGGGCGGGCCTCCCGGCCGTTGCGGCTGCTGGCCGACCGCATGCGCGGAATTGCCACCGGCAATGGCGACCTGACCCAGCGGCTACCTGTGAAGGGGCGTGACGAGGGCGCGGAGCTGGCAACGCAGTTCAATGCCTTCGTCGACAAGGTGCATGACGTGCTGATCGATGTGCGTAACAGCAGCGAGTCGGTCCGCCTTGCGGCCAGCGAGATCGCCATGGGTGGCGAGGACCTGTCACGGCGTACCGAGCAGGCGGCCGCCAGTCTCCAGCAGACCTCCGCTTCCATGGAGGAGATCTCGAGTACCGTCGAACACACCTCTGCCTCGTCTCGGGAAGCCAACTCCTTGTCCAAGTCGGCCGCCCAGGTGGCCCAGCAGTCGGGCGAGGCTGTGGGCCAGGTGGTCAGCACCATGGAGGACATCAGTGATGCATCGCGGCAGATCAGCGACATCGTCAAGGTCATCGATGGCATCGCCTTCCAGACCAACCTGCTGGCGCTCAACGCTTCCGTCGAGGCGGCACGGGCCGGCGAGCATGGCCGCGGCTTTGCCGTGGTGGCCGGTGAGGTTCGCCAACTGGCGACTCGCAGCGCCGAGGCATCGCGTGACATAAGAGGCCTGATCGAGACATCCGGCCAGCGGGTCGCCACCGGTACGCAACTGGTCGGGCAGGCCGGTGCGACGATGGATGAACTGGTCGCCAGCGTTAACCGTGTTGCCAGCATGCTGGGCGAGATCAGCGTGGCGGCCAGTGAGCAGAGCGATGGCATCAGCCAGGTCAGCGTGGCCGTGGCGGACCTGGATCGCATGACCCAGCAGAACGCTGCCATGGTCGAGGAGTCGACCACTGCCGCCGAGCGGCTGAGCGATGAGGCCGACCGGCTGGCCGGCGTTATCGGAGGCTTCAAGCTGAGGGAGTGAGGGCGTCTGAAAGGGAGGGGTCAGGGCACCGGCGGCAAGTCGATCTCGTCGCTGCGTTGTATCCCTTCAGTCATCTGGCGACATAGCCGCAGGAATTCGCGCATGCCGGTGGAGAGATACTTGTGACGATGCCAGATGAAGGCGAACTGGCGGCTCAGGTCCAGCTCCGGCGTGGGAATCGGCACCAGGCTGCCGCGTCGGAAGGCATCACGAAGCGCCAGCTTCGAGACACAGCCGATACCGAGCCCCGATTCCACCGCACGCTTGATCCCTTCGGTGTGCTCCAGTTCCAGCAAGGTGTTGAAGCGGCCCCGCCGGTGACGGGTGGCATGCTCCAGGGTCAGGCGCGTGCCGGAACCCTGCTCACGCATGATCCAGTCGGCACGAAGCAGCTTGTCCATGTCCACCTCACCGACGTTGGCCAGCGGATGGCGCGGTGAGCAGAAGACAGCCAGCTCGTCCTCCACCCAGGGCTGCATCACCACGTCCTCATGTTGGCAATCACCCTCGATCAGACCCAGATCAAGTTCGTGATGAACGATCCGCTCGATAATGGCACTGGTATTGCGCACCTGCA
Source organism: Halomonas sp. BC04 (assembly GCF_000568385.1). Classification (NCBI taxonomy): domain Bacteria; kingdom Pseudomonadati; phylum Pseudomonadota; class Gammaproteobacteria; order Oceanospirillales; family Halomonadaceae; genus Halomonas; species Halomonas sp. BC04. The sequence goes on along the minus strand of NZ_AZQX01000403.1, from coordinate 3,800 downwards.
GCCGTACCCGGCTATCGGGATGGCGCTGCATGAAATCGCTGATCAACAGGGTGGCCAGGTAGTTGCCGATCGTCAGTGTTGCCCCCACGTCCAGTGAGCCGACACCGCGCTGGCCGCGCAGCAGTTCCTCGATTTCCTCGGCTCGGTCGAGCAGGGCCACGGCCTTGGGCAGCAGCTGGAAGCCCAGCGCATTGAGCTTCAGGCGCTTGCCGATACGATCGAGCAGCTGGCAATCGAACTGCCGCTCCAGCTCCGAGAGAGCCGTGCTGGCCGCCGACTGCGACAGGGAGAGTAGCCGAGCGGCATGGGAGACGCTCTCGTGCTGGGCGATGGCGACGAACACTTCCAGTTGGCGCAGGGTGTAGCGCATGGCATGGCTCCAGGCAGCAATATATTCATATTATAGATATGCTTTATCCAAACTACCCATTTAACAGATATGCTGCGAGCGCTTAGAATTAGTATCAAAGTTAAAGCGGCGATGTTATGCGCCAATGGAATATCAAGGAGCCGGTCGTGAGCAAGTTTGCCCTGGAAGAGGTTCTCAGCGTCCACCACTGGAACGATACGCTATTCAGTTTTCGCACCACCCGTGAGCGCAGCCTGCGCTTCAAGAACGGCCAGTTTGTCATGATCGGCCTGGAAGTGAACGGCAAGCCGCTGATGCGTGCCTACTCCATCGCCAGCCCCAACTACGAGGATCACCTCGAGTTCTTCAGCATCAAGGTCCCCGATGGGCCGCTAACTTCGCGGCTGCAGCATCTCAAGGTGGGCGACCAGATCATGGTCAGCCGCAAGCCGACCGGCACGCTGGTGACCGACGACCTGTTGCCGGGCCGCAATCTCTACCTGCTCTCCACCGGCACCGGCCTGGCGCCGTTCATGAGCCTGATCCAGGACCCGGAAGTCTACGAGCGCTACGAGAAGGTGATCCTGGTGCACGGCGTGCGCAGCGTTAGTGAGCTGGCCTATGCTGACTTCATCCAGAACGAGCTGCCGGCCCACGAGTACCTGGGCGAGGAGATCAGCGAGAAGTTGGTCTACTACCCCACCGTGACCCGGGAAGACTTCCACACCATGGGTCGACTGACAGACCATATCCGCAGCGGCAAGCTGGCCGAGGATACCGGCCTGCCAAAGCTGGATCCCAAGCAGGATCGCGCCATGATCTGCGGCAGCCCGGCGATGCTCGACGAGACCAGTGCCCTGCTCGACGACCTGGGCTTCAATATCTCGCCACGTATGGGCGAGCCCGGCGATTACGTGATCGAGCGCGCCTTCGTCGAGAAATAAGCGAAACGTGGCTGCGCTCGGTCATGAGGCGTTAATAATGGTTCTTCACACTTTGGCGTGAACCTGCTCTGCACAGGCTGCGTTGCGGAAGGGCGGCTCGACGACAGCGACGCAGGCGCTCCTTGTTGGAGCGCTCGGTTCGGCGCTCCGAGTTCCCATCGCGACTGGCGCCGCCAGGCGCCTTGGCGGAGACCGCAGCGCCAGCTATAGCCGCCAACATAGGCAACACCGCTGGCGCGATCTGAAGATGCTCCGACAGCGCGGCCATGACATCCCTTGCCATTTCACGCCAGTCTGCGATGAACCGAAAAAACCCACGGCTCTGTTCGTGGGTTTTTTCATGCCTGTTTTCGGGTGGACTTACACCGCATCCTTGCCGGTTTCACCGGTGCGGATACGAATCACCTGCTCAAGCGGGGTGATGAAGATCTTGCCGTCGCCGATCTTGCCCGTGTTGGCGACCTGGGTGATGGCATCGATGACCTTCTCGGACATCTCGTCATCCACGGCGATCTCAACCTTCACCTTGGGCAGGAAATCGACCACGTACTCGGCACCCCGGTAAAGCTCGGTGTGCCCCTTCTGGCGGCCGAAGCCCTTAACTTCGGTCACGGTAATGCCCTGAACACCGATTTCGGAGAGCGATTCGCGAACGTCGTCGAGCTTGAACGGCTTGATGATGGCGGTCACCAGTTTCATGGTCTTTTCCTCATAATCCAGGTTGGGCTCGCTGGGTGCAGCCCGTCGTAGTGTAGGGTCTCGTTGGGTTCAAGCATACACCGCGCGCTGCAGGAAGAAAAAAGCCCCCTAGGAAGGGGGCCAGGTGGAGCACACCAGCTCAAAGGGTGGGCGTTGTCACTTGTTGGCGATACTGAACTCGGGGTAGGCCTCCATGCCACACTCGGCAAGGTCGACGCCCTCGTACTCTTCTTCCTCGCTGACCCGAATGCCCATGACGGCCTTGAGGATCAGCCAGACAGCCAGGCTGGCAAGGAAGACCCACAGGAAGATGGACAGGCCACCGATGATCTGAGGGCCGAAGCTGGCGTCGCCGTTGGTGAGAGGTACGGCCAGCAGGCCCCAGATGCCGACGACACCGTGAACGGAGATGGCGCCGACGGGGTCATCGATCTTCAGCTTGTCGAGGCCGACGATGGCGGCAACCACGATGGCACCGCCCACGGCACCGATCAGGGTGGCGCCCAGCGCCGTCGGTGCCAGCGGCTCGGCGGTGATGGCCACCAGGCCGGCCAGGGCGCCGTTGAGGGCCATGGTCAGGTCGGCCTTGCGGAACCACACCTTGGCGAGGATCAGGGCGGTGATGACCCCGCCGGCGGCGGCGGCGTTGGTGTTGACCAGCACCTGGGCCACGTTGTTGGCGGAAGCCACGTCCGAGAGCTTCAGCTCCGAGCCGCCGTTGAAGCCGAACCAGCCCATCCAGAGGATGAAGGTACCCAGCGTGGCCAGCGGAAGGTTGGCGCCGGGAATGGCGTGGATGCTGCCGTCCTTGCCGTACTTGCCCTTGCGCGGACCGAGAACCAGCACCCCGGCCAGGGCAGCGGCGGCACCGGCCATATGCACGATGCCGGAGCCGGCAAAGTCGGAGAAGCCCAAACCGTCCAGCCAGCCGCCACCCCAGGTCCAGTAGCCGGACACCGGGTAGATGACACCGGTCATCACCACGGCGAAGGCGAGGAAGGCCCACAGCTTCATGCGCTCGGCGACGGCGCCGGAGACGATGGACATGGCGGTGGCCACGAATACCACCTGGAAGAAGAAGTCGGCGCGCATCGAATAGTAGGGCGCATCGTCGCCACCGGCGGTAACGGCCGCCACGCTGTTCTCGCCGCCGATCAGGAAGCCGAGGTTGGGCAGGATGCCGCCTTCGTTGCCCGAGTACATGATGGTATAGCCCACCAGCAGGTACATGGTGCAGGCGATGGCGAACAAGGCGATGTTCTTGGTCAGGATCTCGGCGGTGTTCTTGGAGCGCACCAGGCCGGCCTCGAGCATCGAGAAGCCAGCGGCCATCCACATCACGAGCACGCCACAGATCAGGAAATAGAAGGTGTCGAGCGCGTAACTCAACTCTGCCAGTTCAATCATTGGAATCTCTCCAGAGCCCTAGGAAATAACTATTTTTTGGCCAGCAGGCATTACACGGCGTCGGCGCCGCGCTCACCGGTACGGATGCGAATCACGTCTTCCAGCGGGGTGACGAAAACCTTGCCGTCGCCGATCTTGCCGCTGTTGGCGGCACTGCAGATGGCCTCCAGCACCCCTTCGAGGCGGGAGTCGTCCACGGCCACCTCGACCTTGACCTTGGGCAGGAAGTCGACCACGTACTCGGCACCGCGATAGAGCTCGGTATGTCCCTTCTGACGACCGAAGCCTTTCACTTCGGTGACGGTGATCCCCTGGACGCCGTTGTCGGCAAGCGCCTCGCGGACGTCGTCCAGCTTGAATGGCTTGATGATGGCGGTGATGAGCTTCATCTCGAATCTCCC
>NZ_AZQX01000402.1:0-12105 GCF_000568385.1 Halomonas sp. BC04 | reverse complement strand
CGGCGGAGGCCGCCGTCGCTGGTGGTAACTGCCAACGCCGGGCAACACCGCCGGGAGCCTTCGGCCTCCAGTCGCCGATGCGTCGGACCGGAGCTAAAACGTCCTCCGACAGCGGTGTGGCACCGTGGGCAGATAGAGCCACTGTTAAATCAGTAGTGGTACCGGAGCTGGGCAACGAGCAAAGCGTCATCCGTGACCTTGTAGACCATGCGGTGCTCGTCGTTAATTCGGCGGGACCAGTAACCAGCGAGACTGTGTTTTAGGGGTTCCGGTTTGCCGACGCCCTCGAACGGTTCTCGTTTCGTCTCCTTGATCAGCTTGTTGATTCGGTTCAGGAGCTTTTTGTCGGTTTTCTGCCAGTACAGATAATCTTCCCAGGCGTTTTCGGAGAAGACGAGCTTCATTCAAGAAGTTCCTTTTCTTTGCCGCCGCCTTGCTCCAGCTCGGCAACGGATTCCAGCAAACGACGGGCGTTCTTTGGTGCGCGCAGGAGGTACGCAGTCTCTTGCAGCGCCTCATAGTCCTCAAGAGAGATCATTACCACGGATTGCGACTTGCTCCGGGTGATGATTACCGGGGAATGGTCTTCACAGACCCGTTCCATAGTTTTTGCAAGGTTGGTTCTAGCGGCTGTGTAGCTAATGGCATCCATAAGGCGCTCATGTACAGGATATTGTTCATGTACAGTATGCCGTACTTTATTGGGTTTAACAATCGGCTGCACTGCGCCCTATTTTCCGCTGGTCCGCAGCTCCAAACCTGCGCGTAAGCCGGGCGTTGGAGCGCTGCTCCGCATCGCGACTGGCGCCGTCAGGCGCCGGCGGAGGCTGCCGCGCGCGTGGGTACTGCCAACGCCGGGCAACCCCGCCGGGTAACACCGCCGGGCAACACCGCCGGGAGGCCTTCGGCCTCCAGTCGTGAGCTGAAGCTTCCTCCGACAGCAGCTTGGCACCGTTGGTGGAAGGGGCGCTGTTGGAGCGCTGCTTTGCATCGCGACTGGCGCCGTCAGGCGCCCGGCGGAGGCCGCCGTCGCTGGCTGCGAGTGCCCCTTTCCCCCTCATTTGACGCCCCGGTGCCGGCTAACTAGCTTGAATCGGCAAGTCCCGATAACAGCAAGAACAACCCGATGGAGGCGTGTCATGACGATTCCTCCCTGGCAGCACGGCCAGTCCCGTGGCCGGTTCCTGACGGGAGCCCTTTCGCTGTCGCTGCTCATTGCCCATTCAACCGCTTACGCGCAAACCAACGAGTCCGACACGGTGCCGCGGCTGGAGTCCACGGCGTGCGTGACCGAGGCGCTCACGGAGCTGGGAGCCGACTGCTACACCTTTCACGGCTACGAGAACTGGGACGAGCCCGGCGACAATCGAATCCAGGTGCCAGTGGCCGTGATCGAGCCCGATAACGGCGAGGCGGAGGAGATGCCGGTGTTCTTCTTCCCGGGTGGGCCGGGCTACTCTTCGCTGGGCCTTCGCGACTACATGGAGCAGTTGCGCAAGGACATCGGCAACCGCACGTTGGTGACGATGGACCACCGCGGCTTCATTCATGCCGAACCGGCGCTGGAGTGCCCCGACTACGCGGCCGTGTCGCCGTACCACAACATCATCCACACCCCTGCGATCACCTCGTCGCTGAAGCCGATGGAGCGCCTTGAGGCGATCACCCGCGAGGTGGAGGCCTGCTACCAGAAGCTCACCGAGAAGGGCATCGACGTCACCCAGTACAACCAGTATGCCGTGGCGCGTGATGTGGACGAGATACGCCAGCTGCTGGAATACGATGTCATCGACGCCTTCGGTTCCTCGACGGGCAGCGGCACCGTGCTCTCCTTCATCCAGTACCATCCCGACAGCATTCGCGCCGCGATCCTCGGCTGGCCCTGGTTCAACCATCTGCGCAACCGGCCGCCGGTGGACGAGTTCTACACCGCCAAGCAGACCTTCACCGATACGCTGGCGCTGTGTGCGGCAGAAGACCAGGCGTGCCGCGAGATGTTGCCCAACTGGATGCAGGCGCTCGACAGGGCGCGTCGTACCCTGGACGGCCGGCCCTACGTGGTCGATGTCGGGGGCGACGCCGACAATGGCGAAACGCTCTACTTCGACGGCGCCGCCTTCCTCGACACGCTCTACCTGATGCTGCCCGCGGCCTATGCCGAGCTGCCCAGTATCCTTGTCGACATCGAGGCGGGCGACTATGCACGGCTGGAAGAGTTCTTCCTGATCGAAGACTACGATCCCGAACCGGAAGCCCCCAACTATGCGCTGGGCTACTTCCTCGCCCATGTGTGCAACGACATGGGCACCAACCGGCCCACCCGAGAGGACTCGATCGCCGCCGTGCAGACCGAGCCGGCCATCCTGGGCTTCGAGCCCCCATGGGTCTGCGGCTGGTGGGGCGAAGACGGAGCCGTGCCCGCCGAGCACAACGATCCACCGGTATCGGATACCCCGGCCCTGGCGATTCATGGCCAGATGGACCCCTGCTGCGGCACGCGCTGGAGCGAGCATGTTCGCAAGACCATGCCCAACCTGCAGTACGTCGAATTTCAGGGGCTGGGGCACAACCCCGTCAACGAGTGTCGCTCTACCATGATCAACGCCTTTCTCGACAGCCCGAACGAGCCGGTCGATGATAGTTGCAGGAACGAGGTGGAACTGGAGCCCTGGGTCATTGAGCCGGCACAATAGCGGTCTCCACCAGGCCTCTTTACTCGCCGACCAGAGGTTTTTCCACATACGCCAGCATCCTGGCGAGACAGTCATGCTAAGCCTTGAGCTGTTCTCGCCTGGATGCCGGCTAAGTGAGCTAGCGCGAAAGTGAGGCCATGGAGCCTGGAATTGACAGCGTGACTTGTCATTCTATTCAGGCACCCACATAAGGCCCCTAGGGTCTTCGCGTTACCAGCCAGTGGGTAATGCCGAGCGCAAGTACGACGGCCGCGATCGCCATGATTTCCATCGCAGTGACGTAGTCGGTGTCCATGATGATCACCTTGCGGGCGATTGCCATGAGCGCAGTGGCGATGACCAACTGGATCGGCAACATGTTGGTGCCCAGATAAAGACGAATGTTGATGAAAATCTCGATGGCGATGAGTACCACCATGAAGGCACTAAAGATGGCGAAGATATCGCTCACCTCAAACAGCATGAAGGGGGGCGTCATCAATCGGGTGTACAGCATGTAGACCACGTCGATCACACCCCAGATAATGACCAGTACCATCAGGATGGACAGCACCTTGACAGCGAAGCGTATGATGCGGTGCAGGTGCCTGATCAGAGGATCTTCATGCTCCTCCGGCAGTTCATCGTGGTAAAGGCGATGCTTCAGCAAGCGCTTGGGGTCTTCTACACGCGGCTCTTCCATGGGACCACCCTTCGGGTTCGTCAGGCCTTGTTGCCATCCCGTATGATCATTAAAGGTGAAATAAAGTTGCCGAACACGTTCACAAGACCATGCTGCAACCTGCAGCAAGTCGAATCCCGGGGGGGAGGGGGCGGGCCATTCCAGCGGGGCTGCTACGTGAGTGAGCACTGACTGGGGCGCGTGGCTTACCCCTGCTATGCTGGGGCGATACAAGCCGCAGGGAATCGACCATGTTCATCGAGATAATCAGAAACACCCCCCTATGGGTATGGCCGTTGCTGCTGTTTCTTCTCTTCAGGGGCTACCAGCAGAGCAAGGATCGCACCGTCGGCCTTTCCAAGCTGGGCATCCTTCCGGCGATCTTCCTCTTCCTCGGTTTCTACGGCCTCATTCATGCATTCGGTGCCCATCCGCTCAACCTGGCACTCTGGGCGCTCGGCATCGGCCTTGCCGTACTGCTTCACCTCAAGCTCGAACTTCCCAGGGGAGTGCGGTTCTCCCCGCAAGAGCAGGCCTTTCACGTACCGGGAAGCTGGCAGCCGCTCGCCTCATGCTGGCCATCTTCTGCACCAAGTTTGCGGTAGGTGTCACGGTGGGCATGCAGCTACCCATCGCCGATACGGCCATCTTCGCCGCCGCCGTCAGCCTGGTCTATGGCTCCTTCGGTGGCATGTTCCTGGGGCGAGCGGTCGTCATCTGGCGAAGCGCGCAGCTTGCCCATGTCGAGCGGACTTGAGGAACGCAGATTCCGATACGATCTGCCGCAGACTTCGCCAAACGGCATAGGGTAGAGGTCTCACGACCGAAGAGGCGGCGCGTTCCAGAAGTCCCGTTTGATATCACAATTACCGACCTTGAGGTTTTCCCGCTGCCCATCAATAGATGACGAGAAATGTGCAGCAACGACCCTCTTTTATTGCCGATTTGCAGTGGGCCGAATGGTGTTTAATGCAATAAATTAAATATATCTTTTGGCGTGATACGTGCGATATGAATAGTTATCAGCATCGTTGCCTCGTCTTTCAGTCTGGCGTCATTCATGGTTGATATGGCGGAAAAGAACCAACCAGAAACAGCCGAATGGCATGAATTTGTCAGGTGGCGTCAGGCAAGGGACCCCGATACACTCCTTGCAGGAGGTACGCTTTTCAATTCCCGCGCGGCTCACAAGCAAGAATGAACTACTCTCCTTAGACGCGTTTTCGTCGGAAAGCTTCTCCTCCTCCACAATGATCCCATGTTTCAAGGTGAGTAATGATGAATAACCTGACAGGAAAAGTAATCGCAGTCACCGGTGGTGCGGGTGGCATCGGCGAGGCTACCGCTCGTATGGCGTATTCACAGGGGGCGAGCGTGGTCTTGACCGACCTGGAAGCTGGACCGGTTGAAGCCATAGCGGAGTCCCTGGGTGAGCGAGCGATGGGGCTAGCCGTCGACGTGAGCAAGCGCGAAGACAATGAACGGATGGTAGCCGCTGCGTTGGAGCGTTTTGGTCGCCTGGACGGGGTGTTCCTGAACGCGGGTATCGAGGGCGAGGTCGGTCCCTTCGACAGCCGTACCGATAGCGCCTGGGAAAAGGTTTTCGCGGTCAACGTCCATGGCGTCCGCTTTGGTGTGGAGGCTTCGCTGCGGGCGCTGCGCCAGGCTGGCGGAGGTAGCATCGTGATGACATCCAGTGTGGCAGGCTTGCGGGGTGCCTCGGGCCTTTCGCCCTATGTGAGCAGCAAGCACGCGGTGGTCGGCATGATGCGCTGCCTGGCGGCGGAGCTTGGTCCGGAAGGCATTCGGGTCAACACGCTGAATCCCGGCCCGGTGGACAACCGCATGATGCGTTCCATCGAGGAGCAGGCGAACCCCGGGCATGGCGATGAAGTGCACAAGATGTTCGCTTCCCGGGTGCCATTGGGCCGATACGTCACCAATGAGGAGTGCGCGGCAATGGCGGTATATCTGCTCTCGGATCTGGCCTCGGGTTGCAATGGCAATACCTACCTGGTCGATGGCGGCTACTGTGCCAGTAGCGCTTGGCAAGATGCGCCGTCCATGACGTTCGGCATGGGCGCCCAACCGGGCGTGCCAGCCGCATCCAGAACAACAAGTCGGGAGTGGCAATGACGACTTTCAAGACAGCCTTCGTGACCGAGAGCGACAAGGGCGAATGGCGTCCCCTGTTCGACGGCTATGCCGAGTTCTACGGCGTGCCGATGGAAGATGCCACCGCTGACACCGTCTGGCGCTGGTTGCTGGACCCCGATCATCTTCTGGAAGGCATCCTTGCCAGGGATGAGGGTGGCAGGGCGGTTGGTTTCGTCCATGTGCGGGCCTGCCCCAGGCCCCTGGGCGGCTGTGACGTCGGCTTTCTCGACGACATGTTCGTGGCCCCCGACGCGCGAGGCAGCGGCGTGGCCGAGGCGCTGTTCACGGCCCTGAAGGAGCTCGCGGAAGAGCGCGAATGGCCGGCGATTCGCTGGATCACCCAGCACTACAATGAGCGGGGCCGGGCTTTCTACGACCGCTACACGGATGGGCCGAGCGACTTCATCATGTACCAGTGGAAGCAGGAGTAGGCTGGGCCCTGACGCGTCCCGGCACTGGCCGGCCAACCTGGTCCGGAGCACGGATCAAGAACTGTGGGATGATGCCGATACAGCAGTATGAGTCAGCGAACGGGGGCAGTGAATGACACTTGGCGACGGCATGGTGTCGAGTTCCGCCTACCAGGCGCTACTCGACAAGGTCAGCGAGCTCGAGAAGGCTGAGCGGGTTCAGCGAGCACTTTATGCCATCTCTGAACTGGCTGGAGCACAGTTGGAGATGAGCGAGATGCTCAGCCGGCTGCACGCCATCATTTCTGAGCTGATGTATGCGGATAATTTCTTCATTGCCCGTTATGACCATGACTCGCAACAGGTCCGATTCCTCTATTTTGCCGATGTTGCGACGGTTTTCTCGGATGTCACGCCGGCCGGGATGGACGCGGCGATTCCGCTGGATGAGCTCGAGTACAGCCTGACCTGGTATACGATTCGCCTGGGCAAGCCGCTTCGCGGCACCCTCGACAAGATTGGTGCCGAATTGCCCGGTGAGTTCAGGCCGCTTGGGGTGGTACCGAAGGACTGGCTGGGCGTTCCCATGCTCGAAGGGAGCCAGGTGCACGGCATTCTCGTCGTTCAGCACTATGAAGAGGCCGAGGTATACGGGCCTGACGACCAGGCTCTGCTGAGCTTCGTGGCCAGTCATATTCTGACGACGCTGCAGCGGCGTGAAAATCTGGAGAACCTCGAACGGGCGGTTGCGCTGCGCACCAGGGAGCTGGCCGACGCCAATACCAAGCTGCTCCGGGAGATCGCACAGCGCAAGCGTAACGAGTTGATCCAACGCGCGCTCTATCATATCGCTGAGCAAGCAAGCGACACCGGCCGGGAAAAGGATTTCTACCGCACCATCCACTACCAGCTGGGCAACTTGCTGTATGCCGACAATTTCTTCATCGCGCTGTTGGTTGACGATGGCAAGGCGATCGACTTCGCCTACTATGCCAACGATTACGACCCGCCGAGCCCGAAGCGGCGCCTTCGCGATGGCTTGACCGAGCATGTCTTGCGCCTCGGCGAGGATGTGCTGCTCGACAGGCGCCAGATTGCGGCACTCGAGGCCGAGGGCAGCATTGCGATTACCGGCCGTCGCCCCCACTCCTGGCTCGGCGTGCCGCTTCGCTGTGAAGGACGGGTACTGGGGGTCATGGCCGTGCAAAGCTACCGCGATGACACCCTTTTTCAGCGGGAGGATTCGGAACTCCTGCGGTTCGTCTCCAGCCAGATCGCCAGCAGCCTTGAACGCAAGCGTGCCCTGGCCTCTCTGCGCGAGGCCAAGGCGACCCTGGAGCTAAGGGTGCGGGAACGCACCTGGGAGCTGGAAAAAGAGATCGCCACCCGCAAGGGCGTGGAACAGCAACTCAAGCATGAGGTGATGCACGACCACCTGACGGGCCTGCCCAATCGGGCGCATCTGCTTGAACGACTCGAGCAGTCGTCGCTACGGCGCGAGACGGGTGGGGAAAGGCGAGGGTTCGCCATCATGTTCCTGGATGTCGACAGCTTCAAGGTGATCAATGATGAGCATGGCCACATCATGGGAGACATGGTGTTGAGGGAAATCGCCGAGCGCCTGAAATATAGCGTCAGACCACCCGGCCTGGCCGCTCGCCTCTCCGGCGATGAGTTCGCTATCCTGCTGGAGGGCATCGAACATGACGACGAAGCCGTCACGGTCGCCACTCGATTCCTGCGTACCCTGGAGCATCCCATTTTACTGGGAGGCATCAGCCTGGACGTTGCCGTGAGCATAGGGATTGCCACTCATGACGAGACGGTAATAACGCACTCCGACTTGCTGGGAAGAGCGGACAAGGCGATGTACCAAGCCAAGAGCGAAGGGCGTAGTCTCTATCGCCTGTACGCTTCCAGCAGCGAACCCCCACCGGAAAACCGCTGAGATAAAGCGCTGTGCGCCGACACCGTTCCAGCATTGGCTGTGGCGGTTCGGTGGGCTGTGCAAGCTGAGAGTGAGTCGGTGGAGACGCAGGAGATTGCTTCTGTGACACCAGCCTTTACTTCTTGGCTTCTTCAAGCCTGGAGGGCTTGAACTCTCCACTGGCCAGCGGCAGGCCTACCCTGGCACGCAAGCCACCGCCCGCTCGGTTGGATAGTACGACTTCACCGCCATGGGCGCGCAGAATTGCCTGGGTGATTGGCAGCCCCAGCCCGATCCCGCCTGTTTCCCGTGACCGTGAGGCTTCAAGCCGCGTAAAGGGGTCGAAGACGCGGTCAAGGTCCTCGGGAGGAATGCCAAGCCCAAAATCATCGATCAGGATTTCAGCGTCACCATCTGATCTGCAGACCGTAACCCGCGCACCGCCACCATAGAATTGGGCATTCTCGAGGAGGTTCCGCAGTGCACGACGCAAGGGCGTTCGCCGTACAGATGTGATTACCGGCCGTTCCGCTTCCACCACGATCCCGGGGCCGGTCGCGGCCAATTCTTCCGCGAGGTCACGGAGCATATCGACGAGATCCACCTTCTCCATGGGTTGGTCCGTCGAGATGCCGCGGGCGAAGGCGAGCGTTGTCTCGACCATGTCCTGCATCTCGTCGAGGCTGGCTATCATTCGCTCACGGGTCTCGTTGTCATCCACCATTTCGGCGCGCACCTTCAAGGCCGTGATCGGCGAGCGCAGGTCGTGCCCGAGTGCGGTCAGCATTCGAGTGCGATCGTTGATCAGTCCTGCGAGCCGCGCATTCATGCGCGTCAAGGCCGCAGAGAGTACGTGCACCTCCCGTGGGCTACTCTCTGGCACGTCGGGAAGCTTGGCGCCCAGGTCGGCCTTGTCGGCGGCCGAGGCCAGCTGGCTTAGGGGAGTCGTGATCCGGCGCAAGCCGAACCACAGCGCCGCCATGAGAAGTGCCAGCGACAGAAGCGTGGCGCCAATTATCGCAGGTGGTGCCTGCAGATCGGGCCGCTGGAAGCGTGCAGCGACATTGAGCCATTCGCCGTCGGCAAGTGGAATCGATATCCGAAACTCCACGGGCGCGACCCCGGCAACGCGCATTCGCTCATGTAGCCAAGCGAGCGCTGCCGGTGGTTCGGTCAGTTCCCCGCTGTGGGGTGACACGGGCAGCTCGTCGGTGCGCATGTCGAGCGTTGCTGTCTGTCCGTGCCCGCCAGTCTCGACCAGCGGCATATTGTCCACGCTGAACTGCACCAGGCGAGAGTTAGCCGCGGCAAGAATGCTTGCGTGGCTCGCTTTCGGTGCCGTTTGCAACGCTCTAGCGACGGCGGTGGCACGTTCGACGGTCTCAAGGCGCTGAGCGGCCCGTAACGCCGCGCCACGCTCGTCGGTGGAAAGCCATATGCTGATCGCCTGCGCTGCCAGGAAAGCGGCCAGGATTAGTAACGCCAGTTGCCCCAGCAGGCTGCGAGGCGCGAGGCGCTTCATGTCGCCTCGCGCACATCGGCGGCCAGGCTGTAACCACCGGCGCGGACTGTCATGATGATACGGGGGTGTGACGGGTCCGCTTCCACCTTTCGGCGCAGGCGGCTGACCTGGTTATCGATAGTACGGTCGTACACTTCGGCAGTTCGTCCGCTGGTGATGTCGAGCAATTGATCCCGTGAAAGCACGAAGCGCGGTCGCTCGAGAAACGCCATCAAGAGCTTGAACTCCGCCGTGGTCAACGAGACCTGAACGCGTGCTTCCCCAGGGCCTTGTTGCTCGCGGCTGAGCTCTCGCGTATCGGTATCCAGGAGCCAGCCGGCAAAGGCCAGTTTCCGCCCCCCTGGCTGGCTTGCCAACGGCACGGCGTGCTTTGACCGGCGAAGGATTGCCTTCACGCGCGCCAGTAGCTCCCGTGGATTGAAGGGCTTCACGAGGTAATCGTCGGCACCGACTTCCAGGCCGACAATCCGGTCCGTGTCCTCGCTGAGCGCGCTAAGCATCAGCACCGGCGGCCCATTGGAGGTTGCCAGGCGACGGGCCGCCGATAACCCGTCTTCGCCGGGCATCATCACGTCCAGCACCACGAGATCAAAACGGCCCGCCTCGAGATGTGCATCCATCTCCGCTGCGTTCCTGGCGGCGGTTGCTTGCATTCCGTTCTTTTCGAGGTAGCGCGTTACGGCATCGCGGATTTCACGATGGTCGTCGACGACAAGAATATGTGCGACAGGGTGCGTGTGATCGTTCATATCTTCTTTTTACGTGGGTTCCCGTTCCCTGGGTATGATTCACGTCGGGTTATTCGCAATCTCCCGCCTTGCGACAGATTGATACAATTATCCGTCTTGTCGGCACACTCCTGAGACAGACTTCCGTCATCTTGTTCTCATCGGTACCACAACCAAGAAATGCAAAGGGAAGCGCAGGTCGATCCCGGCCCTGAGTCGCATCTCATCGCCCGATAAAAGAAAGTCGGGGCACGCTACTGTGCCCGCATAGCCCACGATAGAGGCAATGATTCATGACCGCCCAAACCAAAGCACCGCAGGGATACTCCACCGCCCAGATAGTCCTGCACTGGGCAGTCGTCGTTCTGATAGCGGCGCAATACATCTTCAAGGACGCCATCTCGCTCGCATGGGACGCGATCCGGGCGGGCGAGACCTTTGCTTTCTCCCCGTTGATTCTTGCCCATGTCGTCGGCGGCGGTCTGATTCTCGCCTTCGTCGTCTGGCGACTGGTCCTTCGCTTCAAGCGTGGCGTACCCGACGCGCCCGAGAACGAACCCGCTCCGCTGAAGACCCTGAGCCATGTGGCGCATTGGGCGTTTTACGCGGTGCTGGTCGGGATGGCCATGTCAGGCTCGCTCGCCTGGTTTGGCGATGTGTCCCAGGCCGCCCAGGTACACAATATTCTCAAGGTGATCCTGCTGGCTCTCATCGCGCTGCATGTGCTGGCGGTCCCGTTCCATCGCTTCGTGCTGAAGAACAACGTGATGCAGCGGATGATCCGGCCCGCCGACTGATGAACCCTCTTTCAACCGCTCATTTCCAAGGGCCCTGACGTAACTGGCGGAAGCCCGCGGATGGCCCGCCGTTCGTAGACCCTCTGCGGACGCTGCGGGGTCGTTCGCACCTGGCACCAGGCATGACAGCGATTGTCATCCTAGCCTATGGTGCTGCCGCCACCGGCTCTACTCCACCCGCCAATGCTGGGCCGCCGCAGACGCAGTTGCGCCCATTTGCCTTGGCCTGGTAAAGCCGTTCATCGGCGACTCGGCTGAGCGTATCCAGGTCCATCCCGTCGGGCCCATATTCGGCGACGCCGATGCTGACGGTGAGTTTAAGGATCTTGTCCTGGTGCTCGATGGCCAACTGTTCCAGGCTCTGGCGCAGCTCCTCCGCAACGGCGACAGCGCGTTTGCCATCGGTGTTGTTCAGCAGTACCAGGAATTCCTCGCCGCCAAAGCGTGAGATCAGGTCGATCTCCCGCAGGCGCTCCCGCAGCATACGGGCGAAGGCCACCAGCACCGTGTCGCCGGCCTCGTGACCGTGCTCGTCGTTGATCCGCTTGAAGCGATCCAGGTCCAGCATCAGCACCGACAGCGGGGTTCCATTGCGCTGCGCTTGTGCCCGTTCCCACTGGAAGACATCGTTGAGGCGCATGCGATTGGCTAGCCCGGTCAGCGGATCGACCGTCGCCAGGCGCGTCAACTTCAGCTCGGACCGTTCGCGGGTGCGTTCGTAGAAGTGTGACAGGCCCAGGGTGGTCAGTGCGGCGATGATGGCGTTGGACAGCACCTCCACCCGAACGAGTTCGGGGGTGCCGCCAAAGCGGTAAAAAAAGATGGCGCCACCAACCCCCATATAGCCCAACGACAGCAGCAGGCCTAGCCTGGAGCCGAGCAAGAGATGGGTAATGAGCGGGATGATCAGCAGCCAGATGAAGGCGTACGCCGAGATTTCCGGACGGCTCAGCACCAGGATCGTTGCCGACAGCAACACCAGCATGAAGCGCAGGCACCATGCCTGAACGCGCTGCGTGCGACGAACCACGACCAGCAGGCCAGCGGCGAAGACGGCCAGGGCAACCTCGATCCAGGCGACCAGGATCATGCCGTCGGGAAAGTTGAGGGCCGCAAAGAGGAGGGCGCTGATGACGGTGACCAGCAGCATTGCCTGCAGCACCGCCCGGCGATGTTCTTGATCGGCTTGGTAAGGATGCATGCACGGGCC
>NZ_AZQX01000401.1:0-6439 GCF_000568385.1 Halomonas sp. BC04 | reverse complement strand
GGCCTGCTCCTGCCGAGCGAACAGGCCGCTGACCTGCACCTGTCGCTCGCCGTCATCGCGCAGCACGTAGCCGTGAAAGCGCCACCAGGCGGCCAATACGGCGAGCAGCGCCAGCACGGCCACCACGCCCAGCAGCCCCAGCCCGATCGCCAGCAGCGGCGACTCGGGCAGCCATGCCTGCAGATCCAGCTGTGGAAGGCGGTCGTGGATCCAGCGCTCCAGCGGCCGGATCAGCGGCGAAAGCATCGCCGCAATGACATAGATCGAGCGGCTGGTCAGACCATGGAGTACCAGCGCCCCGGGGGTCAGTACGAATCGTACAACGCCTTCTCCGGCGCCAGTTGGACCACTGTCGCTGACCGCAGCCCCCCGCTCCTTGACGGTGCTCTCCGCGCTCCTCAAGCCGTGGCCGAGGGCTTCGGCAAGCTGCCGGCGTATGCCCGGCAGTTGAATGCTCGATGCTTCGCCGGCCAGCGTCTCGACCTCCCAGAGGACAAGTCCGAAGGGGCGCATGTAGGCCGGCTGGTGCAGGGCGATATGCTGCACATGACGGGCCGCCACCTTGAATTCCCGGTGCTCGAACAGTCCTTTCTGGACGATCAACACATCGCCATCGAGCCGAAACCGGAAGCGCCGGTAGTAGAGCAGGCTCACCAGTCCGGCCACCAGCAGCAGCAGCACGCCCCCCAGGGCAAGCTCGCGCAACCCGACCCGCTCGACCATGGCCAGGCCCGCCCCGGCGCCCAGCAACAGTGGCATGTGCTGGCGCACCAGCGACGTCCCGGCGCTGATCAACAAGAGTCCCACGGCCCAGGGGGAAAGTCGCTGCCAGCCTGACAGCGCCGGCCTGTCGGACGGGGCATCCTGCTCAGGGCTCATGGTGTCTCGCCACCGGGTGAAGACGGGCCCGGCGTCACCGCCAGGCGGCTCAGCAGATGCTGCTTGACCGATTCGGCACGCTCGGCCGTGAGTCCCTCGAGCAGCAGGTCGGCACCTCTGCCACCGGCTGTGAAGCAGGCCAGCCGGACCAGGCCGAAGGCCCGCTCCACGGGATTGCTCAGGGTCTCGACATGCTGCAAGCGAACCAGCGGCAGTACCTGGGTACGCCGCACCAGCAGGCCGCGGCGATAGATCAGGTCGTGCTCACGCAGGCCATAGCCCCGACGCCGGGCCTCCAGCCATCCCAGCACGATTGCCACCGTCCCCAACCCCGCCACGGTGGCGGCAAGCCACGGCTGATACTGCGCCAGCAGCTCATGCTGAACCGGGAAGAGCCAGGCCACCAGCGTGAGGAAGGCCCAGTGGAAAAGGCGAAGCAAGGCCTGGCAGGGGGCCAGCCGACGGGATACCGGCGTCAGCGGTGCATGCTCCAGCGCCGGCAGGCATTCGGGGTCTAGCGAAGGATTATCGAACGTCACGGCGGCTCCTGATGCGTCAGCGTCCTGGCTGTCAGCCGCTGTCGGGCGGCTCTCACCCGACAACATACCAGAAGCCGGGAGGCAGGAATGGGCAAACAGGGCTCGGAGCACCGGAGCTGCCAAACGGAGTGTAGCGAGCGGGATTTAGGAACTACGCTTTGTATGTGGAGAACCCAACAACGAAGGGAGGCATATCCTTTTCTGATCGCGGCCCTCGCGGCCGAAGGAGACGGTACCATGAGTATCCCGATGACCCTGCGGGAGTACCTTAGAGCCTGCGATATCGACTACGAAGAGCTCAAGCATCCCCGAGAAGTCAGTACCAGTCGCATCGCTGAAAAGGCGCACATCACCGGCGACCAGCTCGCCAAGGCCGTCATGCTGCATTGCGACTCCGGCTACCGGGTCGCCGTGCTGCCGAGCACTTGTGACGCCGACCTGGAGAGCCTGTCGAAACTGTTCAATGAAAACGTCGAACTCGCCTCGGAAGAGGAGATCGTGCGCCGCTTCAGCGACTGCGACCCCGGTGCCACGACGCCTGTCGGCCAGGCCTACGGGCTCCAGGTCTATGTGGATGACATGCTGCGCTATCAGTCGGATATCTATTTCGAAGCCGGCGATCACGAGACGCTGCTGCACATGAGCGGCACTGAATTCGAGCGCCTGATGGGCGATAGCCCCCACGGCCAGTTCAGTCGCCACCACTAGGAAAACACTACAAAAAGTCTGCGCCTGCGATTCCCTGGCGCTGCCGCGCTTCCCAACCGCGCTGTTTGACTCCCCCCGGGCCACGATAACAGCCTATCGTGGCCCGACTTCTTTTCCGGCCTGCTGCAGAAATGGAGGGTATGGATGCCCGCAGCCTCAGCGTCGGGCCATCACCTCCAGCGCCTTGGCCAGGCCTTCGGTGACCCTGGCCATGGTCTCGTAGTCGAGCCGATCGGGGGTGTCGGTCGGTCCGTGGTAGTGAGGGTTACGAAAGTTGGCGGTATCGGTGATCATCATCGCCGGGTAGCCCATTTCCCAGAATGCCCAGTGATCCGAGCGGCGTATATCGCGGATCAGCTCGGGCGCAGCCAGCCCTTCCGAGGGCACCTGGGCACTCTCCCGGAACGCCCCGATGGCCTCGCGCACCAGTGATCGGGAGGCGAGGTTGCCGATAAAGGCCACGAAGTCGCCCCGGTCCGGATAGAAGTGCCCGAGCAGTGGCGGATGGTACTGGCTGCCGGGGGCATCGGTGTAATACCCCAACATCTCCAGCGCTATCATGCCGGCAATGTCCATGCCCTCCTCTCGCGCCTGGCGGGCATAGCGCAGGCTGCCCATGGCATCGGTACCGAAGAAGGGCATCTCTTCGTTGGCAAAGGCAACCAGATGCAAGGATCGATCAAGCGGCACATCCTGAAGGAGACGCCCCAGCTCGATCAGTACCGCCACGCCGGAGGCGTTGTCATCGGCACCCGGGCTGCCCCGCACCGTGTCGTAGTGGGCTCCGACGACCAGCACCTCGGACGCCTGGCGCCCCCCCGGAATCCGCACCTCGACGTTATGGAACATCCGGTTGCCGGTCGGCACGGCGTGGCGAAGCGGCTCATGGCCGGCCTCCCGGAAGGCTTGCTCGATGTAGTCGGCCGACGCATGCAGTGCATCGGGACGCCAGTAATGGCGCTCGCCAATCTCCCCGGCCAGCTGCAGGACATGGCCATGCAGCCGGTCGCGAAGCACTTGTGTCTCTTTATCCAGCGCTGGCGGCTCGCCACGAAAGGACGACCCCGGCATATGCAGTATCATCCAGTAACCCCCTCCCAACGACAGCAGGAGAAGCAACAGGAGCAACCCAAGTAGCGTGCTCATGCGCAAGGTTAAGTTACGCTGCATGGCCGACCTCCTGTCCGCCTATCGCTATACCACCCGGGCCGGCTCGATGACCGATTTCCATCGACTCCCGACAGGGTCTCCCTCATGGTATACCCTATCGGCGAATCTCACTGGCTCGTGCAAGGAAAACGGACATGGACGAGACGATGGCCTCGGCACCGCCGAGTATCCTCATCACCGGCTGCTCCAGCGGTATTGGCCACGCCGCCGCCCAAACCCTGGTGCAAAGGGGGTGGAGAGTCTTCGCGACCGCACGGCGGGAGCATCAGGTCGTTCGACTCCAGGAAGAGGGCTTCGACGCACTGCTTCTGGACCTGGCCTGCAGCGATTCGATTGGGGCCGCCGTCGACGAAATCCTGAGGCGAACCGGTGGCCGCCTCGATGCGCTGTTCAACAATGGCGCCTACGGCCAGCCGGGTGCGGTGGAGGATCTCTCCCGCGCCGTGCTGCGTGAGCAGCTGGAAACCAACCTGCTCGGCACTCACGAGCTGACGACGCGCATCATTCCGGTGATGCGTGACCAGGGCAGCGGACGCATCGTACAGAACAGCTCGGTTCTGGGATTTTCCGCACTGCCTTACCGCGGCGCCTATGTCTGCTCCAAGTTTGCTCTGGAAGGTTTGACCGACACCCTGCGCCAGGAGCTTTACGGTACCGGTATCCACGTCAGCCTGCTGCAACCCGGCCCCATCGCCAGCCGCTTCCGCGAGAACGCCTATCGCGCCTTTCGCGACAATATCAAGGCCGCGACGAGCCATCATGCCGTCACCTACTGCGCGCTGGAGGCCCGCCTCGCCGGGGAAGGCCCATCGGCCCCCTTCACGCTCGAAGCCGATGCGGTGATTCGCAAGCTGATCCATGCCCTGGAGAGCCGACGGCCCAAGGCCCGTTATCACATTACGGTGCCGACCCACCTGTTTGCCGCCCTCAAGCGTATCCTGTCCACACGGGGCATGGACCGGGTCCTGCTGCGGGCGACACGTGGGGAACGGGAAACGTGAGTCCATCGCCCGTGGGGCCACACGGCCTCACAAGCCCGAGTCCTACAACAAGAGTGTCGTCATAACGCCGTCAGGGAGTCCAATATGTTCAAATCCGTATGGGTGCTGGGTCATTTCCGAGGCATTCGGCTTGAAATCCATGTCAGCTGGCTGATCATCTTCGCGTTGGTGATGGTCAGCATGACCACCGGCCTTCAGCAGCAGTACCAGGACTGGACCACCGCGGATGCCGCCGTTACCGCCTTCGTCACGGTACTGGTCTTCTTCGCTTCCATCCTGGCCCATGAGCTGGGCCATAGCCTGGTGGCAATCCGGCGCGGCGTACCGGTTACCGCCATTACCCTGTTCATCTTCGGCGGCATGGCGCAAATGAGTCGTGACCCGGAGCAGGCCAACGACGAATTCTGGATTGCCGTCGCCGGACCAGCGGTCAGCTTTGCGCTGGCCTTTCTGTTCGGCGTCCTGGCTGGCGTGACCGCGGGCTGGTACGAACCGATTCCCGTGGCGTTTGGCTGGCTGTCCATGATCAACCTGGTCGTGGCGATCTTCAACTTGATTCCCGGCTTCCCCCTGGATGGAGGGCGGGTACTTCGCGCCCTGGTCTGGAAGGTCACGGGAAGCACTCAGCGGGGCAACGAGACAGCCATCGCCAGCGGCCGCTTCCTGGCTTATGGGCTGTTTGGCCTGGCCCTATGGAATATGCTGGTCATGGGCAATCTGGTCGGCGGGCTGTGGATCATGCTGATCGCCTGGTTCCTGCTCACCATGAACCACGCCCAGAGTCGCATGTACGTCCTTCGCGATCGCCTGGCGGGTGTCCGCGCCCAGGACCTGGCCGACCCCGACATACCCTTCGTTGCTGCAGGCCGATCCATCGAGGCGTGGCTGCGAGAGCAGGTGCTGACTTCCGGCCGACGCGCCTTCCTGGTGGGAAGCCCCAACCAGGTGCTGGGCCTGGTCTCGCTGAGCGACACGCGACGCTTACCCCAGGAGCAATGGGGCTCGACGCCAGTGAGCGAGATCATGACGCCGACAGACAAGCTTCACCATGTCGCCCCCGATGCCAAGGCCGACGACATACTGCAGCTGATGAACGAGCACAACCTTAACCAGGTGCCGGTCATGGCACGGGGTCGCGCCAGCGGCTGGATCGACCGCCAGCGGCTGCTGCGGATGATCGAGCTCCACCTCGAAGTGAAGGGGTGACCGCCTGCCCACCTGATCTGCTGGCTCGCAGCAGCAGGTTGCGCGGGGTCAGCTCACGATCGCAGAAGATGCCGAGTTCGGCAGCAAAACCCGACTCCGTCAGCAGTGTCATGCGGTCCAGGGCCAGCCACACCTCCAGTGGACGCCGAAACAGATGGCGCACCAGCTCCAGGCGCTTCACCCGGAACTGGCGTCGCCAACCGGCTTCCTCGAAGCCGGCCCAGTCAACGCCAGAAGGGACCGATAGGCCCTTCTGTTCCGCCGCCCAGCGGCAGAACCCGGCAAAATCATCGGGCATGCGCCCATAGGCCAGGCTGGGCACGGGCAAATAGGCATCGATTCCACGCGCCTGGCGCTGCCATTCATCAAAGCCCAGCCGCCAGGCGTTGGCGCGCTCCCGGCTTCGCTGAACCCCGCCTGGCGCTGTTACGGTCTCCTGGACCGCCATTGCCAGGTCTTCCCGGGAGAACGCCAGCTGATGAGTCTCGCTCAGCGCCCTGGCGCGACGGGAGAGCGGTCGATAGGTTGTGTCGCGGGTGCGCTGGTAACAACAGGGCGCCAGGGTCACCGAACTGCCCGTTTCTGCGGCAAGTTCGAGCAGACGCACATGCAGATCACCACAGGCATGCAGGGCCGCGATGTGGGTCTGCGCGGTCAGCGGCGGCCCCTGGTCCAAGGCCATCACGTCCTGCTGACGCATGTCCACCGGCACACCTTGCCGCGCCGCCAACCGGCGACCCTCGTCACACAGGGCGGCCTGCCACTCCAGAGCGGTGACGTCGACGGCATGCCGCCGTGCCAGTGTGCGGGCCAGGTGACCCTTGCCCGCACACCACTCCACCAGCGATTCCCCGGGTCCGGGGCGTACCTGTTCGACGAAGGCCTCGATCTGGCGCCACTTGCGCCACCCACATGCTGGCCCCATTCGGAGGCAGA
>NZ_AZQX01000400.1:0-10076 GCF_000568385.1 Halomonas sp. BC04 | reverse complement strand
TTCGCCGGCGACCTGCGCGGCTGGCTGGATGTCGAGCTGGGGATCGACTATGCCAGCCGCAATGCCCTGATCGTCGGTCTGGCCATGGGGTTTGCGGTCATGCCCAGCATCTATGCCCTGGCGGAGGATGCCCTGTCGGGCGTGCCGAGCAGCCTGGGTGAGGGTGCCCAGGCCATGGGGGCAACCCGGTGGCAGACCCTCTGGAAGGTGGTATTGCCGGCGGCGGCGCCTGGCGTTTTCGCTGCCGTGATGATCGGTGCGGGCCGTGCCGTGGGCGAGACCATGATCGTGCTGATGGCCAGTGGCAATGCCGCGTTGATGAGCCTCAGCCCGCTGGAGGGAATGCGATCCATGGCGGCGGGTATCGCCATCGAACTGCCCGAGGCAGTGCCGGGAAGCGATAGCTACCGGCTGCTGATCCTGGCCGCACTGCTGCTGTTCCTGTTCACCTTCCTGGTGAACACGCTGGCCGAAGTGGTGCGCAGCCGACTGCGGCGTCGCTACCGTCGGCTGGGAGATCTGTCATGAATCTGGCCACGCTGACTGGCCGCGTTCGACTCGCTCGGGGCGAAGGCCCCTGGGCCTGGCTGGCTGCCGGCAGCGTGGCGCTGTCGCTACTTCTGCTCGGGGGGCTGCTGACGCTGATCGCCGTGCGTGGCCTGGGTCATTTCTGGCCGGCATCGATGTCGCTGGTGGAACTCGACGATGGCCATGTGCTGGCGGGCCGTGCCGTGCGTGAACTGCCCCTGCCGGAAAGCGGTGGCACAAGAGGGGGCAGGGAGCGGCTCTACTTCACCGGCAATCGCGATCTCCATGGCCATGTCTGGCAATGGGTGGAGGTCGGTCGCATCGTTGCAAGCGACCGCGCCCGGGAGCTCGTGGTCATGGAACGGCTTCAACATGGTGACTTCATCGGTCGCCTGGTCGAGGTGCGGCCCGCGGGGCAGGTATCGACTGTGTCGGCCGTGGACGATGCAGCGGCCTGGGAAGGGCTCCAGGCGCGCTATCCGCGATCGATGGGCTGCGTGGCGAGCGCGATGACCTCCTGCGCAGCGTGATCCAGCCGCTGGTGCGCCGGCTGGAGAACGAGCCCGATGACAGGGCGGCACAGCGGAGGCTGGTCGAGGCCCACGAGCGGATTCGTGGGCTCCAGGAGGCCATGCGGGCGGATGTGGTCGTATTGGAGAGCGTCGATGGCGGACGCCTGCTCCTGACCCTGGACGAGGTGCTGCGCGCCTGGCGGCCCAATGCCATGTCGTTACCGGAGAAGGTCGGCGCCTGGTCGCGGGGAGTGTGGCGCTTTCTTTCCGAAGGACCGCGGGCGGCGAATACCGCCGGCGGCGTATGGCCGGCGATCTTCGGCACCGTGCTGATGGTGATGCTGATGTCGATACTGGTCACGCCTTTCGGCGTGCTGGCGGCAGTCTACCTCAACGAGGTGGCCCACCAGGGCCGCCTGACGAACTGGGTGCGCATCGCGGTTCGCAACCTGGCCGGCGTGCCCTCTATCGTCTATGGCGTGTTTGGCCTCGGGGTCTTCGTCTACGGCATCGGCGGCTCGCTCGATGAGTGGTTCTTCAGCGACGAGCTGCCGTCGCCCACCTTCGGCACCGGGGGACTGCTGTGGGCCTCGCTCACCCTGGCGCTGCTGACCCTGCCGGTGGTGATCGTGGCCACCGAAGAGGGGCTGGTGCGGATACCGGACCATCAGCGGGAGGGGGCGCTGGCGCTGGGTGCCACGCGCCTGGAGATGCTGTCCCGGGTGGTGCTGCCCATGGCGGTACCGGCCATGCTCACCGGCGTGATCCTCGCCGTTGCCCGTGCTGCCGGCGAGGTGGCGCCGCTGATGCTGGTGGGGGTCGCCAAGCTGGCGCCCCAGGTACCGGTGGACGGTGAATTCCCCTTCCTGCATCTTGATCGCAAGTTCATGCACCTCGGCTATCACGTCTACGATACCGCCTTCCATGGCGACGATATCCAGGCGGCCATGCCGGTGGTCTATGCCACGGCGCTGCTGCTGGTACTGGTGGTGGTGGTGCTTAACCTGACTGCAATATTTCTGCGCCATTATTTCAGGGCGCGTCACGGCGCGCTGTCGCGCCACTGATCGAGGATAGAGCCAAGCGATGCCCGAACTGCCGCTCTCACCGCCAGGCCAGCGACCGGATGCCAGTCGTCTGGAAGCGGATCGCTCCAACGCAGGAGGCCCGATCATCGACTTCGCTCCCGATGCCAGCTGTCTCGATGTGAAGGGGCTGAGTCTGGCCTACGACGGCAAGACAGCGCTGCGCAACCTGACCCTGCGGGTGCCGCGACACCGGGTCACGGCCTTCATCGGCCCCTCGGGCTGCGGCAAGTCGACCCTGCTGCGGTCGCTGAACCGGCTGCATGACCTCAACGAGACGGTCAGTCGGCAGGGCAGCATCCGCCTGGAGGGACAGGAGATCCATGCCCCCGAAGTGGCGGTGGACGAGCTGCGGCGCCGCGTGGGGATGGTGTTCCAGGCGCCCAATCCGTTCCCCATGTCGATCTACGAGAACGTGGCCTTCGGGCTCAGGCTTCAAGGTGGCCTGTCGCGGCGGCGGATGAACGACATCGTCGAGTGGGCGCTGGGTGCGGCGGCGCTGTGGGATGAGGTGAAGGACCGCCTGAGAGCCTCGGCCTGGTCACTCTCAATTGGGCAGCAGCAGCGTCTGGTGATCGCCAGGACCCTGGCGGTGCGCCCCGAGGTGCTGCTGCTCGACGAGCCCGCCTCGGCGCTGGACCCGATCTCGACGCTGAAGATCGAGGAACTGATCCGTAGCTTGAAGTCGCAGCTGACCCTGGTGCTGGTCACCCACAACATGCAGCAGGCGGCGCGGGTCTCGGACTACACCGCCTTCCTTCACGATGGCGAACTGGTGGAGTACGCCCCCACGGCCACGCTCTTCACCAACCCGAGCCTGGCGCGCACCGAAAACTACATCACCGGCCGCATGGCCTGACCTCGACGGTCACCAGGAGAGTCTCATGGATATCACCAGCGACACCCATAGCCAGCATATCTCCCGGCAGTTCAATCAGGAACTGGAGGAGCTCAAGACCCACCTGATGACCATGGGGGGGCTGGTCGAGAACCAGGTCCACGAGGCGGTCAGGGCCCTGCTCGAGGGCGACAGCCGGCTGGCCGAGAAGGTCCGCGACAATGATCGTCAGGTCAATGACATGCAGCTCAAGATCGACGATGAGTGCACCCGGGTATTGGCGCGACGCCAGCCGGCGGCGTCGGACCTGCGCCTGGTGCTGGCAGTGATCCGTGCCACCGCCGACCTGGAACGGATCGGCGATGAGGCGAGCAAGATCGCACGCAATGCCCTGAGTCTGATCGAGAGCGGCACCGCCGTGCGTGGCTGGTGGAAGTGCGCCACATCAGTGAGCACGTGCGCCGGATGCTGCGCGATGCGCTGACCGCTTTTGCCCGTTTCGACACCGAGCTGGCGCTGCAGGTGGTGCGCGAGGACGAGGCGGTGGACGACGAATACGGCAGCGCCATGCGCTCGCTGATGACCTTCATGATGGAAGACAACCGCGCCATCGGCCGGTGCTCAGCGTGATGTGGATACTGCGCGCCCTGGAGCGTGTCGGCGACCATGCCGATAACCTGGCCGAGTACGTGATCTATCTGGTCAAGGGATTGGACATTCGTCATATGGACCCGGACCAGATCGACGAGGACGCGCTCAAGCGACGCGGCTAGGTCTGTCGACGACTCGATACTCGAGAGTCAAGGCATCCAGGGATAGGACAAGATTGGGTACACGAGGCCGGTAACGCGACGCAGCGTCAACCGGCCTTTTCCGTGGTTGCTGCCGGGTTCAGCCTGACCTCGGGAAAGACGCAACGGAACAGTGCGCCGTGGCCGGGCCGGGTGTCGATGGCAAGGCTTGCGTCGTGGCGCAGCAGCACGTGCTTGACGATGGCCAGGCCCAGGCCGGTGCCGCCGGTGGCCGAGCTGCGGCCCTTGTCGACCCGGTAGAAGCGTTCGGTCAGACGGGGCACATGTTCCGGATCGATGCCGTCACCATTGTCTTCCACTTCGATGCAGGCACCCCGGTCGTAGCGTTTCCAGCGCAGCACGATATGGCTGCCTGCCGGGGTATAGCGCACGGCGTTGTAGGCCAGGTTCGACACGGCGCTGCGGATCTCCTGGTCGCTGCCGAGCAGTGTTCGTTCCTCGTCGACCTCCACCGTGATCTGCTGCTGACCCCGGGCGAGTGCTGCGGCATCGCGGGAGACGCTCTCGAGCAGCTCGCCCATGTCCAGCGGTGTGTGGTCGTCGCCGCTCTGTTCGAGTTCCAGTCGTGAGAGCAGCAGCAGGTCGTTGACCAGGCTCTGCATACGCGTGGTCTGCCCCTGCATCTGGGAGAGGCTGCGGGCAAGGCGGGGCGGGAGCTGGTCGGCATTGTCGGCGTAGGTCTCGAGATAGCCGGCCAGCACTGTCAGCGGCGTGCGCAGCTCGTGAGAGACGTTGGCGACGAAGTCGCGGCGCATCTGTTCCAGGCGATGCAGGCGCGTGATGTCCCGCGCCATCAACAGACGCTCGTCGTCACCGTAGAGGGTGATCTGGATCTGCAGGATCATCCGCTCGTCGATGGGAGAGGGCAACGTGAGGGGGTCACGGTAGTCGCGGGCATTGAAATAGGCCACGAAGCGCGGGTCCCTTACCAGGTTGGTAATGTGCTGTCCTCGATCCTGGGGGGTGCGCAGGCCCAGCATGCGGTCGGCGGCACCGTTCCACCACTCCAGATCGCCGTGCTGGTCGAGCATCACCACGCTGTCCCGCATGGCTTCCGAGGATTCCTGGATGCGCTTGAGGGTGGTGCGAAGCCGCTCCTGGGTATGGCGCTGGCCTTTCTGGTAGCGATAGAGCCGGTCGAAAAGCTCGCCCCAGAGGCCGCTGGCGGCGGGTGGCTCGGCCTGGGGGTTGCGGGTCAGCCAGCGGTGCAGGGCGCGTAGCTGTCGTAACTGCTTGACGATGAAGAGACCCAGGCCGGCGGCAAGGCCGAGTCCGGTGGCCGAGAAGAGCCAGCCTATCAGGCTGCCTGCACAGGCCAGTAGACCCAGGTGCCAGAGTTCTCGGCTCCATAGACGCATGTCAGACCTTGTTGGAAAAGCGGTAACCGGTGCCGCGCACGGTCTGGACCAGGTGCTGGTGGTCATCGCCCAGCGCCTTGCGCAGGCGACGGATATGCACGTCCACGGTTCGCTCCTCGACATAGACATTGCCGCCCCACACCTGATCGAGCAGCTGGCTGCGGGTGTAGGCCCGCTCCTGGTGGGTCATGAAGAACTGCAACAGGCGGTACTCGGTAGGTCCTATTTCCAGCGACTTGCCATTGGCGCTGACCCGGTGGCTGACCGGGTCGAGCTGCAGCCCCTCCACCTCGACCAGCTCTTCCACGCCTTTCGGGGTGGAACGGCGCAGCACGGCCTTGAGCCGGGCGACCAGCTCCCGTGGCGAGAAGGGCTTGGTGATGTAGTCGTCGGCACCGGCTTCGAGCCCCAGGATCTTGTTGTCCTCCTCCCCCTTGGCGGTGAGCAGGATGATCGGCAGCTCGCTGGTGGCGGTCTCGCGCTTGAGGCGACGGGCCAGTTCGATGCCGCTGGTGCCGGGCATCATCCAGTCGAGCAGCAGCAGGTCGGGCTGGTGATCGACGACCATGGCGTGGGCGGTCTGGGCGTTGTCGGCTTCGAGCACGCGGTAGTCGGCCATCTCCAGGGCCACGGCAATCATTTCGCGAATCGGTGCTTCATCATCGACGATCAGAACGGTCTTGGCTGTCATTCGGGGCCTCTAGCTCAGTAGCGGGTCGATGACGATAACAGCACGATATCATGTCATTTCGATGACAGCGCTATCGCACCCGAGCCCGGTGGCTCGACAACCCGCTGGAATTGACGACGGTGGGGCACGGGTATCAGCCATAGCGTCCGGTGATGTAGTCCTCGGTCTGTTTCTTTGCTGGCTCGGTGAAGATCCGGTTGGTTTCACCGAATTCCACCAGGTCGCCGAGGTACATGAAGGCCGTATAGTCGGAGACCCGGGCTGCCTGCTGCATGTTGTGGGTCACGATCAGGATGGTGTAGCGCTCCTTCAATTCGTGGATCAGCTCCTCGATCTTCAGCGTCGAGATCGGATCCAGCGCCGAGGCCGGTTCATCCAGCAGGATCACCTCCGGTTCGATGGCGATGGCTCGGGCGATCACCAGGCGTTGCTGCTGACCACCAGACAGGCCGAAGGCGTTGTCCTGCAGGCGATCCTTGACCTCGTCCCAGAGCGCGGCACCGCGCAACGAACGCTCGACCACCTCGTCGAGTACCGGCTTGTTGTTGACCCCCTGCAGGCGTAGTCCGTAGGCCACGTTCTCGTAGATCGACTTGGGGAAGGGGTTGGGCTTCTGGAACACCATCCCTACCTTGCGGCGCAGCTCGGCGACATCCACGCCGCGGGCATAGATGTCTTCATCGTCGAGCAGTATCTGACCCTCGATGCGACAGATGTCGACCAGGTCGTTCATGCGATTGAAGCAGCGCAGCAGGGTCGACTTGCCGCAGCCCGAAGGGCCAATGAAGGCCGTGACCTTGTTCGCCGGGACATCCAGGCCGATGCCCTTCAGCGCCTGGTCCTTGCCATAGAAAAGGCTGAGGTCACGCACCTTGAAGGTGGTCTTGCCCATGCCGCTCATGGCATCACGATGGCTGGCGGTGGTCATGGCTGACGTCATGGTAGTCATTTCTCGCCTCTTAGGTGTCGTAGCGGTGGCCTGAGCCGCCGCCGTGCAGTCGGGTTGGCATTAGTCGGTCGCGGCGCGGTAGCGCTCACGCAACCGGTTACGGATGCTGATAGCAGTTAGGTTGAGTACGATAATCAGGACCACCAGCACTAGCGCCGTGGCATAGACCAGCGGTCGTGCTGCTTCCACGTTGGGGCTCTGGAAGCCCACGTCGTAGATGTGGAAGCCCAGGTGCATGATCTGTCGCTCCAAATGAATGAACGGGAAAGTGCCATCCACCGGCAGGGTCGGCGCCAGCTTGACCACCCCCACCAGCATCAGCGGCGCCACCTCGCCGGCGGCACGGGCGATTGCCAGGATCATGCCGGTCATCATTGCCGGAGTGGCCAGCGGCACCACCACCTTCCACAGCGTTTCCGACTTGGTGGCTCCCAGCGCCAGGCTGCCGTGGCGAACCGATGCGGGGATCCGCGCCAACCCCTCCTCCGTGGAGACGATCACCACCGGCAGGGTCAGCAGGGCCAGGGTCAGCGAAGCCCATATCAGTGCGGGCGAGCCGAAGGTCGGCGACGGCAGCCGCTCGGAATAGAAGAGCTGGTCGATGGAGCCCCCCAGGGTGTAGATGAAGAAGCCCAGGCCGAATACGCCATAGACGATAGAGGGCACACCGGCCAGGTTATAGACCGAGATACGGATTAGTCGCAGCAACGGCCCCTGCTTGGCGTATTCGCGCAGGTAGATGGCAGCCAGAACGCCGAACGGACTGACGATCATCGACATCAGCAGCACCATGGTCACGGTGCCGAAGATCGCCGGGAAGATCCCGCCGGCCGTATTGGCTTCGCGAGGCTCGCCGCTGACAAAGGCCCAGAACTGCTGCACATATTCCACCACCTTGGCGGGCAGCGACAGGCTGTTGGGCTGCACGGCCCGCACGATATCGCCGATGCGAATCTGGACCTCCTGCCCACCGGTGACCATTGCCACCAGGGTGTCGCGATAGAGCTCACGGCGCAGGACGTCGATCTCGCCGCGCAGGGTCTGGAACGCTTCCTGCAAGATGCTCTGCCGCTCCTGAATCTGAGCCAGCTCCACCTGGAGCGCCTCGGGATCGATGCCGGGGTCACGCTGCAGGGCCCGCTCACGCAGGCGCAGCGCTTCCATTTCCGAACTGATCTCCCCCACGTCGTTGCGCTCGATCCGGCGTAGCTCCCGAAACAGCGTATTGGCGCGCTCGACCCGGGACTGCAGCGCCTCCCATAGTCCTTCACCCTCGGCCACCACCTCGCCGTCTTCGAGCACTCGCATCGGATAACCGTAAAAGTCACCCCACTCGCGGCGCTCCAGGCGCATGGCATCCGGCGGGCTCTGCCACTCGGACATCTGCAGCTCGGCGTACCAGGCGAAGTCCTGGCCGGTGACGTCGCGATTGCCCTGCTTGATCAGGTGACGGGTGACCAGGTCATCGCTATCGAGCTCGGGAGGCACCGCGATCCCCGCATCCCGGGCCACCGGAACCGGAATGGTTTCGGAGCGAACGTGCTCGCCCATCACCATCTGCCCGAGCCCCAGTGCCGGGTCGCCGACCTGGAACTCGATGATTTCGCTCGGGTAGAAGTGGCTCAGGCCGCGCACGGCGATCAGGCCAATCAGCCCCACCACCATGATGATCGACACGGCCACCGCACCGGCATTCAACCACACCCAGGGAGCACCGCTTTTCCACCAATGTTTCATCACAGTCTCCCGGAATCAGAGGTTGCCGTAGCGCTTGCGCAGGCGTTGACGAATGACCTCGGCCAAGGTGTTGACCACGAAGGTCATGGCCAGCAGGACCAGGGCGGCAAGGAACAGGACCCGGAAGTGGCTGGAGCCCACGGCGGCCTCCGTCAGCTCGACGGCGATATTGGCCGACAGGGTGCGCATGCCCTCGAAGATATTGAAGTTCATGATCGGGCTGTTGCCGGTGGCCATGAGAACGATCATGGTCTCGCCCACCGCTCGGCCGAAGCCCATCATCACCGCCGAGAACATGCCCACGCTGGCGGTGGGCAGTACCACGCCAACCACGGTCTGCCAGCGGGTGGCGCCGAGTGCCAGCGAACCCTGGGTCAGGTGCTTGGGCACGTTGAACACCGCATCCTCGGCGATGGAGAAGATGGTGGGAATCACCGCAAAGCCCATGGCGATACCCACCACCAGGGCGTTGCGCTGGTCATAGGTGAAGCCGTTGTCGGTGAGCCACTGGCGCATGCTGCCGTCGAAGAACAGGATTTCCACATACGGGCTTGCCGTCACACAGATCCATCCCACCAGGATGATGATCGGCATCAGCAGTACCGCTTCCCAGCCGTCGGGTACCAGGGAGCGCAGACGCTCGGGCAGACGACTCCAGAGATAGGCGAAGGCCAGCATGGCGATGGGCATCAGGATCAGGATGCTGAACACCGCCGGCAGCCGGTTCTCGACGAAGGGAGCGAGCCACAGCCCGGCCAGGAAGCCGAGGATCACCGTGGGCAGGGCCTCCATCACCTCGATGGTGGGCTTGACCTTGCCGCGCAGCTTCGGCGACATGAAGTAGGCGGTATAGATGGCCCCCATCAGCGCCAGCGGCGTGGCGAAAAGCATGGCGTAGAAGGCCGCCTTCAGGGTGCCAACGGTCAGTGGCACCAGGCTCATCTTGGGCTCGAACTCCTCGCCGCCCGCAGAGGACTGCCAGACATAGCGCGGCTGGCTGCTCCCCTCGTACCAGACCTTCTGCCACAGTGAAGAGAAGGAGACCCCCGGGTGGCGGTTGCTGACGCTGGCCACCTGCAGCTGGTGGTTCTCGTCGGCAAACAGCGCCAGAGAGTTGACCGGCGAGATGGCGATGCGCGCCAGGGGCCCCTCGGTCTTCGCCGCATCGAAGACGTCGGCTGCCGCCGTGGCGTGATGAATGCCCAGGTTGCCCCGCTCATCGCCTACCAGGAAACCCCGCCGCGAGTGTTCTGCCTCGATGTGGGTGATCGGTGCCTCGTAGCGGGCGAAGTCACGGATATGGGTCAGATCATGCTGGTTCCGGGCATCGCGCACCGGAAAGTACTGGCGAATCTGTCCATCGGAGGTCCCGGCGATGATCGACACCGTGCCATTGAGCAGCACCATCTCCGACACATGGCCGCTGTCGGTGACCTGCACCGCTCCACGGTATTGGGGGCTGCGCAAGTTGCCGATGTCGTAGTGGTGGATATAGCCGGCATCGTCGGAGACGTAGAGGTGGCGGAAGCGGTTGTCGATCAGGATCTGACGAGCATGGCCATCGAA
>NZ_AZQX01000399.1:0-12408 GCF_000568385.1 Halomonas sp. BC04 | reverse complement strand
GGCGGATCGACCCGATAGTCGTGATAGCAATAGATCACGAAGACCAGAAAAGCCGAGGCCACATAAAACCCGAAAACCATCAGGATCAGAAAGGTCAACAGCATGACGATCCCGGGCACCAGTATCTGGAATACCAGGGTGTCACGCATCTTGCTGCGCTCCTCCTGCACATTCGCAATGGCCTCGTCGCCGGCAACGGCCAGCTTCTTGGTCTTGATAGCCGCATCGATGAGCATCAACAGGCCGGTAATCCCGATTCCCCAAAGCACCATTTTCGGGAACATGGCGGAACGCCTGGGGAGATCGCCCACCTGTGTATATAGCAAGCCCGAGGCAATGATCAGGATGATGCCCAGAATAAAATTGGATCGCATGTGGCCAACTCGCACATCTTGTAATATTGGATATCGGTAACATTAATCAATCGATGTTACCGGTAACTTGGATTATAAAATCCTAGCCAATGGTGCGTAGCATGTCAATCGCTGTGTCCCTCGTTTCTTCACTTCTCGAAGGCAGCACCAAGCCGCTCCACTGGCAGGCGCACCATGGCTATTGCCTTCTGCTCATGACCCAATGCTCTCCGCTCAGTTGCCGCGCACGGCGGTCAGGTCCGGCAGCCAGGTAACGATGCCGGGGAAGGCGATCAGGATCACCAGCACCACCAGCAGCGTCGCGTAGTACGGCAGCATCGCCTTGACCAGCGACTCCATCGAGACCTTGCCCACCCCGCAGCCCACATAGAGGCAGGTGCCCACCGGCGGCGTCAGCAGCCCGATGCCGAGGATGAAGGCCATCAGCACCCCGAAGTAGGCGGCATCGATCCCCACCGTGGTGACGATCGGCGTCAGCATCGGCGCCATGATCACCATGGCCGGGGTCAGGTCCATCACGAAACCGACGATCAGCAGCAGCACGGCCACGATCATCAGCAGCCAGAACGGGTCCTGGGTGATCGCCTGCACCTGGCGCACCAGGGTCTGGGGCACCATGTTGATGGTCAGGAACCAGGCGATCACCGTGGCGAAGGCCAGCAGCAGCAGCACCATGCCGGTCAGGCGGGCGGTGCGGATCAGCATGCCCCACAGGTCGCGCAGGCGGATCTCGCGGTAGAAGACCAGGGAGATGAACAGCGAGTAGAGCAGCGCGGCCACCGCCGCTTCGGTGGCGGTGAACACCCCGCCGATGATGCCGCCGATCACGATCACCGGGAGTACCAGGCCAGCCAGGCGGCCTTGAAGGCCTGCCACAGCAGGTCGAGGCGGAACTGGCGGGTCTGCCCGGCGCCGCCGAAGCTGGCCATGATGAAGGTGGTGACCATCAGCCCGAAGCCGATCAGCAGGCCCGGCACGATGCCGGCGATGAACAGCCGGCTGATCGAGGTCTCGGTGACGATGCCGAACAGGATCAGCGGAATCGACGGCGGGATGATGATGCCGATCACCGACGACACCGTGTTGATGGCGGTGGCATGGGGCGCGGAATAGCCCTGCTGCTTCATCGACGGGATCATCATCGAACCGGTGGCGGCGGTATCGGCCACGGCCGAGCCGCTGATGCCGCCGAAGAACATCGAGCCGGTGATGGCCACCTGGCCCAGTCCGCCGCGCACGAAACCCACCAGCGCGCCGGCCAGTTCCATCAGCCGCCGGGCGATGCCGCCGGCGCTCATCACTTCCCCCACCAGGATGAAGAACGGGATCGCCAGCAGCGGGAAGTTGTTGACCCCGCGCACCGACTGCTCGATCAGGATCGACAGGGGAATGTCGGACATCACCGCCAGGACCACCGCGGCCACGCCGAGGCCGAAGGCGATCGGCAGGCCCAGGGCGATGGAGGCAAACAGGATGCCAAGAAAGATCCACAGCATGCGCTACGCCTCCCGGCCGGTGCGAATCAGGGTGATACTGCGCCAGGCGCGCCAGATGGCCACGGCACCGATAAAGGCGGCGCAGAGCACCAGCGAGACATTGATCAGGTTCCAGGGCACGCCGAGGATGGCGGTACGCCCGGTGGAGCGGGATATCACGACGTAGCCGCCCCAGATCAGTACGCCCATCAGGGCGATGATGATCAGGTGCTGGATCAGGTAGAGCACATGGGCGGCGCGCGGCTTGAGGCGGCGCACCAGGAAGTCCACGGCGATGTGCTCGTAGCGGGCGAAGGCCGCCGCGGCGCCGATGAAGATCAGCCAGATGAACAGCATGCGGGCCAGCTCGTCGGCCCAGGGCAGCGAGCGGTTGA
Organism: Halomonas sp. BC04; assembly: GCF_000568385.1. Taxonomy (NCBI): domain Bacteria; kingdom Pseudomonadati; phylum Pseudomonadota; class Gammaproteobacteria; order Oceanospirillales; family Halomonadaceae; genus Halomonas; species Halomonas sp. BC04. The sequence goes on along the minus strand of NZ_AZQX01000399.1, from coordinate 10,164 downwards.
ACAAGGCGCGGCCGACCACGTTGCCCGATACCGAGATGATGAGTGCCACCAGGATGGTCGCGATCAGGTGCTCCATGAGCACCGTCAGCCAGCGGAAGAGGGCCGGCCCCTTGCGGGCCTCGAAGTCGAGCTCCAGCGCCTTGCGGTTGGGGTCGTCGAGGTACTCGGAGGGGTCGGGCGGGGGGCTGGATGAGATCATGCAAAGCTCCGCTGGCAGGGCAAGGGCACACAGGCCCCGACCCTGCCAATCAGTCCAGGGGAGGAATCAGTCGTTGCCGGCCGCGTTGGCGATTTCCCGAATGCTGGCGATCAGGTCCTCGCCGATGCGGGGCGCCCACTCGTCGTAGACGGGCTGCACCGCTTCCTGGAAGGCGGCGATCTGCTCGTCGTCGAGACGGGTGATCTGCATGCCGCGTTCCTCGAGCTGGTCCCGCGACCAGTCGTCGTATTCGGCCGCCAGCTGGATCTCGTACTCGGCCGACCGGCGTGCCGCTTCCTGCACCAGCTCCTGGTAGGCCGGGTCGAGGCGGTCCCAGGTACGCTCGGACATCATCATGATGAAGGGAGTGTAGACGTGGCGCGTCTCGGAGCCGTAGTCCTGCACCTCGTGGAAATTGGAGGTCAGGATGGTGCTCCACGGATTCTCCTGGCCGTCGACCACACCCTGCTCCATGGCCGAGAACAGCTCGCCGAAGGCCATCGGCGTGGGGTTGGCTCCCAGGGTTTCCCAGATGGAGAGGTGTACCGGGTTCTCCATGGTGCGAATGGACAAGCCGCGCACGTCGAGGCCGGCGACGTCTTCCGGTGACTCGACCGGGCGGGCGCTGTTGGAGAGCTGGCGGTAGCCGTTCTCGGAGAAGGTCAGGGCCTTGATGCCGGTGCCCTCGAAGGCATCGAGCATCTCCTGGGCCACGTCGCTGTTCATCACCGCGATGGCGGCTTCACGGGTCGGCAGCAGGAACGGCAGATCGAAGACCGCCAGTTCCGAGACATAGGTGGTGGCCGGCGACGAGGAGGGATAGCTCATGTCCAGGGTGCCGGTCTGGAGCATCTCCATCATCTGCACGTCGTCGCCGAGCTGGCTGTTGGGGAAGATATTGACGGTGATGCGGCCGTCGGTCCGCTGGGCGAGGATGTCGGCGAAATAGCGGCTGGAGAGATACTGCGGCGAGGTCTCGGCCAGGCCGATGCCCATGCGGATGGTGTGGCTGCCGTGATCGTCGAGTACGGCGCCGTCGATGGCGGGCGGGTCGGATAGGTCGGGCGTCGCGGCGTGAGCAATGCTGGTGGCAAGAAGTGCTGCGCCCGTCATTGCCAGGGTGAGCTTCCAGGGGTGGTGCATGGTATGAGCCTCCGTGCGCAGTGCTGCTGAGGTGGTGTCTTCAGCATCTGGTGAGCTGCGCAGTGCGTTGTTGTTGTCGAAGATAGCGAATGATCGACATGGTCATCACCATGCCTAGGATAGAATGTCGGACTTATTCCCCATTTGTTCAACATATACTTTTGTATGTGTCGACTATGCTGGCGTTTGCAGCGTAAGGTCAACAGAATGAGGAGGCCACTGAGTCATCCTTTCCTTATTTCCCACTCAGGCGTGGAGCGAGACGATGGCCAAGCCAAGCCGGATCAGCCCCGAACAGCTGCGCTCGCGCTACTGGTTCGACAATCCCGAGCATCCGGGGACCACGGCGCTGTGCATCGAGCGCTACCTCAACTACGGCCTGACTCTGGACGAGCTGACCAGCGGCAAGCCGATCATTGGCATCTGCCAGTCCGGGTCGGACCTGACACCCTGCAATCGTCACCACATCGAACTGGTGAAGCGGGTCAAGGACGGCATTCGCGGCGCCGGCGGGGTGCCGTTCGAGTTCCCCATGCACCCGATCCACGAAAACGTGCGCCGGCCCACTGCGGCGCTGGATCGCAACCTCGCTTACCTGGGCCTGGTCGAGGTGCTGCACGGCTATCCCCTGGACGGCGTGGTGCTCACTACCGGCTGTGACAAGACCACCCCGGCGGCGCTGATGGCCGCGGCGACGGTCAACATTCCGGCCATCGTGCTGTCCGGTGGGCCGATGCTTAACGGCTGGCGCGGCGCGGAACGGGTCGGCTCGGGCACCATCATCTGGGAGCTGCGCAAGCGCCTGGCAGCCGGGGACATCGACTATGCGGAGTTCCTGTCACGGGCCAGCGATTCGGCACCCTCCATTGGCCACTGCAACACCATGGCACTGCTTCGACCATGAACTCCATGGCCGAGGCGCTGGGGATGAGCCTGCCCGGCTCTGCTGTCATTCCGGCGCCTTACAAGGAGCGTGCCATGGTCGCTTTCGAGACCGGCACGCGCATCGTCGAGATGGTCTGGGAGAACCTGCGACCGCTGGATATCCTGACCCGCGAGGCATTCGAGAATGCCATTGTCACCTGTTCGGGGCTGGGTGGTTCCAGCAATGCCCCGGTGCACATCAATGCCATTGCCCGCCATGCCGGTGTGGAGCTCACGAATGACGACTGGCAGCGCCTCGGCTACGAGGTGCCGCTGCTGGCCAACGTGATGCCTGCCGGGGCTTACCTGTGTGAAGAGTTCTACCGTGCCGGCGGGGTGCCGGCGGTACTGCATGAACTGCTCGCTGCGGGCAAGATCCATGGCGACGCACTGACCGTGAATGGCCAGACACTTGCGGCGAACCTGCAGGGCCATGAGACCCAGGATGCGAGGTGATCCGCCGTTACGCCAACCCGCTGGTGGAACACGCCGGCTTCCTCAACCTGAAGGGCAACCTGTTCGACTCGGCGCTGATGAAGACCAGCGTGATCTCGCCGGATTTCCGGGCGCGCTTTCTCAGCGACCCCGACGACCCCGAGGCCTTCGAAGGCAAGGTGGCGGTGTTCGACGGCTCCGAGGACTACCATGCGCGCATCGACGACCCGCAGCTCGGCATCGATGAGCGCACCATCCTGGTGATGCGGGGTGCCGGCCCGGTGGGCCATCCCGGTGGTGCAGAAGTGGTCAACATGCAGCCGCCAGCGGCCCTGCTGCAGCGCGGCATCGAGTCGTTGCCGTGCCTGGGCGATGGGCGCCAGTCGGGGACCTCCGGCTCGCCGTCGATTCTCAATGCTGCGCCGGAAGCAGCTACCGGTGGGGGGCTGGCGCTGCTCGAGAATGGGGATCGGCTTCGCGTCGACCTGCGGCGGGGAGAGGTACGGCTGCTCGTGGGTGACGCCGAAATCGCGGCGCGTCGGCAGCGGCTCGAGGCCCGCGGCGGCTATATCTATCCGGATCACCAGACCCCCTGGCAGGAGATCCAGCGCAGCATGGTGGAACCGCTGGATCGTGGCATGACCCTGGAGCCTGCGACCAGGTATCGTGACGTCGCTCGCCGGCATCCACCGCGGGACAATCACTGAAATGAGCCGCTTCAGCACCTTGTCCCATCGCCAACAGGGCCTGCTGCTGACCGGCGGCGGGGCGCTGATCATGGCGCCCGATGCGCTGCTGATCAAGGTTGCCGACCTTCCCGATGCGGAGATCCTGATGTGGCGGGGGTTTCTCTCGGCACTGGGCTTCCTGCTGATCGCCCTGATGCGCTATGGCCGGGGTACCGTGGCGGCTTATCGGCGCTGTGGCTGGACCGGTATCGCCGTGGCGCTGCTGTTCAGCCTGACCACCTGCGGTTTCGTGCTGGGTAACCAGTACACCAAGGCGGGCAACGTGCTGATGATCCTGGCCGGTGCGCCACTGATCGCCGCCGCCCTGTCCTGGGTGATCCTCAAGGAGCGGCTGCCGCGGCGAACCTGGCTGGCGATCTGGCTGTGCATGGGGGGTATCGCCATGATCGCCCTGGACGACGCGGGCGCCGGCTCCTGGGTGGGCAATGCCTTTGCCTTGATGGCGGCCACCACCCTGGCCATCAATTTCACGCTATGTCGCACACGCCCGGGCATCGACATGAGTCCGATGCTGGTCTTCAACGGTCTTATTGTCGGCAGCGTCGCTGGGCTGTTCTGGCTCGTCGGCAGTGAGCCGGTGGCACTGCCGGCGACGAACCAGCTCGCCGTGGTGATCCTGCTGTGCCTGGTCATCGTGCCCTGCGGGGTCACCCTGCTGCAGCGCGGACCGCTCTATCTGCCGCTGCCGAAGTGGGACTACTGCTGTTGCTGGAAGTGGTAGTGGGCACCTTGCTGGCCTGGTGGATTCTCGCCGAGCAGCCGGCGCCGATGGCAATGGTCGGCGGCGTCCTGGTGCTAGGCACTCTGTTTGCCAAGGGGCTGTATGAGCGTCGACTGGAGCTGAGGCTGCGAGCGGGTGTCGACCCGGCGCTGCGAGCGCCGGCAGACCGGTCGAGTGCGTTATGATATTCAGGAATCGAAACAGGATCTTATCGCCGTGACCTCATCTCTACGCAAGCCATCGGCCCGCGCCAGTATCGCCGAATATCTGGCCGAGGCGATCTTCGCCGGCCGCTACCAGCCGGGCGACTTCGTGCCCCGGGAGCTCGACCTTTGCGAGCGCTTCGCCATCAACCGCTCGGCGGTGCGCAGCGACCTGCGTCAGCTTGTCGATGCCGGCATCATCGAGCGTATCTCCGGTCACGGGTCCAAGGTCCGCGAGTATGCCGAGTGGCATATCCTCGATCCCCAGGTGACCGAGTGGATGTCCCGCTATGCAGCGCCCAATCCGGAGATCCAGCGCGAGATACTGGCCTTTCGTCTCGACGTCGAGCCCTACGTGGCGATGACCGCGGCGCGGCGTGCTACGGCACGCGATCTGGTCGCCATCGAGGAAGCCTTCGAGGGACTGGGGCAGAACCTGCGCAATGCTAGCTGCGCCGAAGAGCGGCGCCTGCACAGCGAGTGTGACGTGGCTTTCCACGTGGCGATCTTCAAGGCCACCCACAACATCGTCTGGGCGCAGCTGTCGCACATCCTCAGGCCGTCGATCCATCTGTTGGTGACCATGTCCAACGAGCACGCCAGTGACCCCGAGGAGAGCCTCGAACGCCATCGTCAGGTGATGGAAAGCATACGCATGCGGCGTCCAAAGGAAGCCTTCCTGGCCGCCCAGGCGGTGCTTGCCGGCACCGCAGACGCCCTGGGACTCGAGCCCGGTGCCAGTTCGCTGGGGCGAGGCTTCGAGTTGCCCTGAGCGTATCGATTGCCACCTTGATCCAGGCTGCCGCAGACCGGGCATGCCACCCCGAGACCGAAGCCGGGCGCCTGAACCTGACCCCCGTTATTGGAGACTTTGTCATGACCGACCGCCCGCGTTCGTTGCGCTCTGCTCAATGGTTCGGCACCGCCGACAAGAACGGCTTCATGTACCGCAGCTGGATGAAGAACCAGGGCATACCCGACCACGAGTTCCAGGGAAAACCGATCATCGGTATCTGCAACACCTGGTCGGAGCTCACGCCCTGCAATGCCCACTTCCGCAAGCTCGCCGACCACGTCAAGCAGGGTGTGCTGGAGGCCGGTGGTTACCCGCTGGAGTTTCCCGTCTTTTCCAATGGGGAGTCGTTGCTGCGGCCCACAGCGATGTTCACCCGCAACCTGGCGAGCATGGATGTCGAGGAGGCGATTCGCGGCAATCCGCTGGATGCGGTGGTACTGCTGGTGGGATGCGACAAGACCACCCCGGCACTGCTGATGGGCGCGGCCAGCTGCGATATCCCGACGATTGTGGTGACGGGCGGTCCAATGCTCAATGGCAAGCATGAGGGCAAGGACATTGGCTCCGGTACCGTGGTCTGGCAGCTCTCCGAACAGGTCAAGGCCGGAAAGATCTCGCTGCATGATTTCATGGCCGCCGAGGCCGGCATGTCGCGTTCGGCGGGCACCTGCAACACCATGGGTACTGCCTCGACCATGGCCTGCATGGCCGAGTCGCTGGGCACCACGCTGCCGCACAATGCCGCGATTCCCGCAGTGGATTCGCGCCGCTACGTGCTGGCACACCTGTCCGGTAACCGCATCGTCGAGATGGTCGACGAGGATCTCACTCTGTCGAAGGTGCTCACCCGCGAAGCCTTCGAGAATGCCATCCGCACCAATGCCGCCATCGGTGGCTCGACCAATGCGGTGATTCACCTCAAGGCGATCGCCGGGCGGATTGGCGTCGACCTGGCGCTGGACGACTGGAGCCGCGTTGGCCGCGGCACGCCCACCATTGTTGATCTGCAGCCCTCGGGGCGCTTCCTGATGGAGGAGTTCTACTACGCCGGTGGGCTGCCGGCGGTGCTGCGCCGCCTCGGCGAAGCCGAGCGCCTGCCACACAAGGGCGCCCTGACCGTCAACGGCAAGAGCCTGTGGGATAACGTCAAGAATGCGCCACTCTACAACGATGAGGTGATTCGTCCTATCGACAAGCCGTTGGTGGCCGATGGTGGAATGTGCGTGCTGCGGGGCAACCTTGCGCCTAACGGGGCGGTGCTCAAGCCTTCGGCGGCAAGCCTGAATTGATGCAGCATCGCGGCCGGGCGGTGGTGTTCGAAGACTTCGACGACTACAAGGCGCGGATCAATGCTCCCGACCTGGCGGTCGACGCCGACAGCATTCTGGTGATGAAGAACTGCGGCCCGCGTGGTTATCACGGCATGGCCGAAGTCGGCAATATGGGGCTCCCCGGCAAGCTGCTCGAGCAGGGAGTCACCGATATGGTGCGGATATCGGATGCACGCATGAGTGGTACCGCCTACGGCACCGTCGTACTGCACGTCGCGCCGGAAGCGGCCGCCGGCGGCCCGCTAGCCGCCGTGCGCGACGGCGACTGGATCGAGCTCGACTGTCACTCTGGGCGCCTGCACCTGGAGGTCGACGAGGCCGAACTTGCCACGCGCCTGGCTCAAAGCGACCCCACTGCGGCCTCGCGGCGTATCGCCAGCGATGGCGGCTACCGCCAGCTCTATATCGAGCACGTGCTGCAGGCGGACGAGGGCTGCGACTTCGATTTCCTGGTCGGCTGTCGTGGCGCCGAGGTGCCCAGGCATTCCCACTGATGCCAGCAGGGCGCCGTCGACATCAGAGTCAGGTCCCATGCAGTAGTCGATCAGGCACTTGCCTGGCAGCCCGCCAGGGTCTGGAGGTCGGTGGCATGGAGGGTCATGGCGATGCCGCCGAGGAAGGTCATGTCACGGTCCCATGGGCTCGCGGCCAGGCGGCTCGGTCCGATGAGTTCCTTGACCAGGGCTTCGTCGATCGCCTCTTCCATCGAGGGCCGCATGGCTTCGAAGCCACGCACGCCGGAGCCGGTGATCAAGACCAGATCGGGGTTGAACAGTGCGAGTACGTTGGCAATGCCATAGCCCAGTGCGCGGCCGGCCTTGTGGTAGATCTGGCTTGCGATGGGGTCCCCCTCGATGGCCAGCTGGTTCAGCGCCTGCATCTGCGCGTCGGAAGGGTGTGCGCTATCCCCGGGCGGCAAGGTCAGCATGGCGCGGGCTTCACGGTAGAGAGCGTAATCACTGGCATAGGCTTCGATGCAGCCGCGTCGGCCGCAGGCACACAAGGCCCCACCGGGTTCGTACTTGGTGTGGCCGAATTCTGCTGCCGAGCCGTTGGTGCCGAGAAAGGGCTTGCCGTCGATGAAGACCGACATGCCGATACCATAGCCGAGCATGATGACGATGAGGTTGGGGTAGGCGGCATAGTCAGGGTGGCTGGTCAGGGCCTTGGCGATGCAGTTGGCGTCGTTTTCGAGCAGCACCGGACAATCGAATACAGTGGCGAGACGCTCCGAGATGGGAGCATTGCGAAAACTCAGGGCCGGCGACCAGATGATCAGCCATTGTTGGGCGAAACCACCCCCTGCACGGCCAGGCAGATACCGGCGAGATGGTGATAGGTGCCGACCACATCGGCTCGTATCGCTTCGATCTTCTCTTCCAGCGTTGCGCACAATTCCTCGAGGGTGAGGGGCAGTGTGGTGAGAGAGTGGAGAGTGCTGTGGCGTATCTGGCCTGTGAAGTCCCCCACCACGATCTGAATCTCGTTGATCGATACCTTGACGCAAATGACACAGGCGGCTTCCGGATTGAGCTGGATCAGGGTCTTGGGTCGTCCTCTACCCCCGCTGCGGCTCGTCTCTGGGGGACGTTCGCTGATCAGTCCTTGGCTCAGCAACTCTGCGGTGATCGATGTGACGGTCGCCGAGCTGATGCCGTTCATCGGCCCCAGGTCTACTCGAGCCATCGGACCCTTTGTCCGTAGTGAGTCGATAACGGATAACGTATTGTCTTGCCTGTTTTTTTCAATAATCTGAGTGGCCATTCAGGCTACCGATTCGTTTAATTTGATAGGAAAAGTATATCAGCCAGCTGGCGCTATGGTCATCGGAAAATTACCGTGATCTTGCTTTTTCGTGAGCGAGATCACCGCCATTCGTGTGGCGTGAAAGCCTTCCAAGCTTGGAAAACCCCCGTTTTTTACGACCTAAGTGGTATATGCGAGGTATTATTTTATCGCCTAAAGTAAATGCAGATTTCATGCTCTACATAACAACAAAAGGTGACCCTCATGCTCCCCCCTACTGCCCGCTATCCCAGCCTCGATGGGCGTGTCGTCTTCGTAACCGGAGGCGGCGGCGGGATTGGTGCCGCACTGACCCGCGCCTTTCATCGACAGGGTGCCCTGGTTGCCTTCGTCGACATCGATGATGAAGCCAGCCAGACATTGTGTCACGAACTCGAGGCGGAAACGGGCAGGACAGTGGCCTATCGCCACTGTGATATCCGCGATGTGCATGCCCTCCAGGCGGTGATTCATGAGATTGGCGAGACGCTGGGGCCAATCCGCACGCTGGTGAACAATGCCGCGAACGATGATCGTCACGACTGGCGCGAGATGAGCGTCGAGTACTGGGATGAGCGCATGTCGCTAAACCTGCGCCCCATGTTCTTCTCCATCCAGGCGGTAGCCGATCATATGGCGGCGGCGGGCGGTGGCTCGATCATCAATTTCGGCTCGATCAGCGTACGCCTCGCGCTGGGTGATCTCGCCGCCTATGTGACGGCCAAGGCCGCCGTTCACGGCCTCACACGCAGCCTGGCCCGGGATCTTGGTGAGAGGAACATTCGCGTCAATACAGTTGTGCCCGGCTGCATCCTGACCCGGCGTCAGCTCGATAAATGGATCAGTCCCGAGGACGAAGTGCGCATCCAGGAGCATCAGTGCCTCAAGGTGTGCCTGGCGCCGGAGCATGTGGCGCCGACAGTGCTGTTTCTGGCTGCGGATGACAGTGCCAGCTGACCGGCCAGGAATTTCCTGTCGATGCGGGGTGGGGATAATGGACGCGGTCAATGAGGTGCGACTCGAGGGACGACACATTTCTCGCTCCTTTGGAGGCAATCAGGTGCTGTTCGATGTGGACCTGATGCTGCGGGCGGGAGAGGTGCATGCGCTGCTGGGCGAGAACGGCGCCGGCAAGTCGACGCTGGTGCGTATCCTCGCCGGGTATCTGTCACCGACATCGGGCGAGGTTGCCATATCAGGTGAGCCGCGACACTACCGCTCAAGTGGCGAAGCGGAAGCCGACGGTGTCGTGATGATCCATCAGGAGCTGGCGCTGGCGGAGCAGTTGACCGTCGAGGAGAACATCTTCCTCGGTCGTGAAATACGGCGCGGTCCCTTCCTCGACCAACGGGCCATGCGTGAGCGCTGCCGAACGGCGCTGGTCGAGCTCGAAACCCGGGTCGATCCGTGCGCCAGGGTCAAGGATCTCAGCACCTCCGATCAGCAGATGGTCGAGATCGCCAAGGCGATCACCCGCGACGTGCGTGTACTGATCATGGATGAACCCACGGCGACCCTCACCGAGCATGAAGTCGAGGTGTTGTTCGCGCTGATCAGGCGGCTGCGCCAGCGTGGCGTGGCGATCCTGTATATCTCCCACAAGTTGCGCGAGATCGAGCAGATCGCCGATCGCGTCACGGTGCTGCGCGATGGCCGGCTCATCGACAGTGGTCCGATGGCCGGGCGCAGCAAGGAGGAGCTGGCGCGCTTGATGGTGGGGCGCGAGATAAGCGAAATGTACCCCGAGCGCAGCACGCTGGCGAGCGATGCCCCGGTGGTGCTGGAGGCGCGCAACATGGTGGTGCCCGGGGCCGTGAAACAGGCGAGCTTTWCCCTGCGGCGTGGCGAGGTGCTGGGTTTCGGCGGGGTGGTCGGTGC
>NZ_AZQX01000398.1:0-5116 GCF_000568385.1 Halomonas sp. BC04 | reverse complement strand
GCTGGCGGCATCACCCAGCATATCGGCGCCTATCACGTGGAAGACCAGCACGGCGGCGTGACCTTCCTCGACACCCCGGGCCACGCGGCGTTCACCGCCATGCGTGCACGCGGTGCCAAGGCCACCGACGTGGTCATCCTGGTGGTGGCGGCCGACGATGGCGTCATGCCCCAGACCATCGAGGCGATCGAGCACTCCAAGGCAGCCGAAGTGCCGATGGTGGTGGCGGTCAACAAGATCGACAAGGAAGGCGCGGACTTCGACCGTATCCGCAACGAGCTTTCCCAGCATGGGGTCATTTCCGAGGAGTGGGGTGGCGATACGCAGTTCGTCCACGTCTCGGCCAAGACGGGCGACGGCATCGAGGAGCTGCTGGAGGCGATCCAGCTGGTTTCCGAAGTCCTCGAGCTCAAGGCGGTTCCCGAAGCGCCCGGCAAGGGTGTGGTGGTCGAGTCGCGTCTCGACAGGGGGCGCGGCCCGGTGGCCACCGTGCTGGTCCAGAACGGTACCCTGCGCAAGGGCGACATCGTCCTGGCCGGCCTGCACTACGGCCGTGTGCGTGCGCTGACCAACGAGCTCGGCCAGCAGGTCGACGCCGTGGGTCCGGCGATGCCGGTGGAGATCCAGGGTCTCGACGGTACCCCGGATGCCGGTGACGACTTCATGGTCGTGGCCGACGAGAAGAAGGCCCGCGAGGTCGCCAACTTCCGTCAGGGCAAGTATCGCGAAGTGCGCCTGGCGCGTCAGCAGAAGGCCAAGCTGGAGAACATGTTCAGCCAGATGGGCCAGGACGAGGTGGCCAAGGTCAACATCGTGCTGAAGGCCGATGTGCAGGGCTCGCTGGAAGCCATCAAGGCGCCCTGGAAGAGCTCTCCACCGGCGAAGTCGAAGTGGCTGTGGTCTCCTCCGGCGTGGGCGGCATCACAGGTACCGATGCCAACCTGGCGCTGGCCTCCGAGGCCATCGTGGTGGGCTTCAACGTCCGTGCCGATGCGGCCGCCCGTGAGATCATCGAGCGTGAAGGCCTGGATCTGCGCTACTACAGCGTGATCTATCAGCTGATCGACGAGGTCAAGCAGGCCATGAGCGGCATGCTGGCACCGGAGTGGAAGGAAGAGATCGTCGGCGTGGCCGAGGTTCGTGATGTCTTCCGCGCACCGAAGATCGGCGCCGTGGCGGGCTGCATGGTTGTCGAGGGCAGCGTGCATCGCAACAAGAAGATCCGCGTGCTGCGCGACAACGTGGTCATCTACGAAGGCGAGCTCGAGTCCCTGCGTCGCTTCAAGGACGACGTCAGCGAAGTGCGTAACGGCATGGAGTGTGGCATCGGCGTGAAGAACTACAATGACGTTCAGGTTGGCGACAAGATCGAAGTTTTCGATCAGGTCAAGGTCGAGCGGACGCTCTAACCGGCCAAGGAGTCGAGCATGCGCGAATTCAAGCGTACCGACCGTGTCGGCGATCAGCTGCAGAAGGAGCTGGCGGTGCTGATCCAGCGCGAGGTCAAGGACCCGCGCCTGGGGATGGTCACGGTGAGCGGCGTCGAGGTCAGCCGTGACCTCGGCTATGCCGACGTGCACGTGACCCTGCTGGGCGAGGAGGATCCCGAGCGCATCCGGGAGAATCTCAAGGTGCTCAAGCAGGCCGCGGGGTTCCTGCGTAGCCAGGTGGCCCGGCGGATCAAGCTGCGCCACGTGCCGGAGCTGCGCTTTCATTATGATGAGAGCGTGGTGCGTGGCCAACGGCTGTCGTCGCTGATCGACGAGGCGGTCTCCCGTGATCGTGCCCGTAACGAGGCCGAGGACGGCGAAGCTGCCGGCAATCACGACGGCGACGTCGGTGACGGCCAGGCGCGCGGTGGCAACGAGGACGAGAAGGACTGATGGCGCGTCGTCGCCGTGGTCTGCCGGTCAACGGGGTGCTACTGCTCGACAAGCCCCAGGGTGCGTCGAGCAACCATGCCCTGCAGCGTGCCCGACGCCTGTTCCAGGCACAGAAGGCGGGCCACACCGGCACTCTCGACCCCATGGCGACGGGGCTGTTGCCGGTCTGCTTCGGCGAGGCGACCAAGTTCTCCTCGTTCCTGCTGGAGGCCGACAAGGTCTATCGCACCCGCGTCCAGCTGGGTGTGGTGACCGACACTGGCGATGCCGAGGGAGAAGTGGTCGAACGCCAGGCGGTGCCGGCACTGAGCGAGGCGGACATTGAGGCGGTGCTGGCGCGGTTTCGCGGCGAGATCGAACAGGTTCCGCCCATGTACTCGGCGCTCAAGCATCAGGGCGCAAGCTCTACGAGCTGGCCCGGGAGGCAAGACGGTGGAGCGTGCAGCCCGACGCGTGACGGTGTATGATGCGCGCCTTCTGGCCCACGACGGCGATGCCTTCACGCTGGAAGTGCGATGCAGCAAGGGCACCTATATCCGCACCCTGGCCGAAGACATCGGTCGGGCGCTCGGATGTGGCGCCCATATCACCGCGCTGCGGCGGCTCAAGACCGGCCCCTTCGATGCCAGCGAGATGGTGGCCTTCGATGGACTGGAGGCCCGGCCCGACCAGGCTGACCTCGAGGCAAGGCTCTTGCCGGTGGATGTGCTGGTTGCGCATCTGCCGTCCCTGGAGCTTGATGTCGAGGCCGTGACGCGGCTGCAGCACGGGCAGTCGGCCGTCGTCTCGCCGGGCGCCATGCGCCCGGCGAGAGACAAGACTCTATCACGACGGGACCTTTGTGGGTCTCGGCGTGGTCAGGGCGACAGGGGAAATCGCCCCCCGTCGCCTGCTGAGTACCGCTACGGCGGACTCGGTGTGAGACCAGCGCCTTAGGGCGCAGGCGTGGAGACTGCAAATATGCGTGGTCTCCGACATTCATGACTCAGGCATATTGCTTACTGGAGAGACAGATGGCACTTACCGCCGAAAAGAAGGCCGAAATCGTCAATGAATTCGGTCGTGGTGACAACGACACCGGTTCCCCCGAAGTGCAGGTAGCCCTGCTCAGCGCCAACATCGACGGCCTGCAGGATCACTTCAAGACCAACAAGCAGGATCACCACTCACGTCGTGGCCTGATCCGCATGGTCAATCAGCGCCGCAAGCTGCTTGACTACCTGAAGCGCAAGGATTTCGAACGCTATCAGGCATTGATCCAGCGTCTGGGCCTGCGTCGTTAATCGACGTTTTCCAGCGCGACAATGAACGGGCAGCCCTTGGGGCTGCCCGTTTTGCGTTTACGGCTGCCGAATCGCGAGGGACGCCGGGGGCAGGCCGAAGAGGAGGTCTTTTGCCATGGAAGGCAAAAGTAGCGCCCAGGTATGGGTTCACAGCGCCTCCTCGCAGGCCTGTCGCCGGCATAGTCCCACGAGTCGGGGAGATATATCGCGACTGCCCTGTCGAAATATCGCTAACCGGTGGCCCTCGCGCGCGTCAACCCCTAAAATAGTCGCCGAGTCAAAACGACCCAGACATCGAAAAGTTGAAGGAAATCGCCGTGAATCCGGTCAAGAAAACGTTTCAGTACGGTCGCAGCACCGTCACCCTGGAAACCGGGCGCATCGCCCGCCAGGCACATGGGGCCGTATTGGTCACCATGGACGATACCGTGGTGCTGTGTACCGTCGTCGCCAAGAAAGAGCTCAAGCCAGGTCAGGACTTCTTCCCCCTGGCGGTGTTCTATCAGGAAAAAACCTACGCGGTCGGCAAGATCCCCGGCGGCTTCTTCAAGCGCGAGGGGCGTCCCACCGAGAAGGAGACCCTCACCTCCCGCCTGATCGATCGCCCGATTCGCCCGCTGTTCCCCAAGGGCTTCATGAACGAGGTGCAGGTGATCTGTACCGTGCTCTCCACCGACCGCAACCATGACCCGGACATCGCCGCCATGCTCGGCACTTCCGCGGCGCTGTGCATCGCCGGCGTGCCGTTCAACGGCCCCCTGGGTGCCGCGCGGGTGGGCTTCGACGAGGAGAAGGGCTACTTCCTCAACCCCACGGTGGAGGAGCTCGCCAACTCCGAGCTGAACATGGTGGTCGCCGGTACCGAGAAAGCGGTGCTGATGGTGGAGTCCGAGGCCAAGGAGCTGCTCGAGGACGAGATGCTGGGCGCCGTGCTCTATGGCCATCAGGAGATGCAGGTCGCCATCAAGGCCATCGAGGAGCTCACCGCCGAGGCCGGCAAGCCGAAGTGGGACTGGCAGCCGCCCGCCGAGAACACGCCCCTCAAGGAAGCCGTTGCGCAGGGCTTCGAAGCCAAGGTGGGCGAGGCCTACCGTGTCACCGACAAGATGGCTCGTCAGGACGCTCTGTCGGCACTCAAGGCCGAGGCCGTAGAGCAGCTCGCCGGTGAAGAGGAAGGCAAGTTCGATGCCGACGAGGTCAAGGGTGCCTTCGCCGCGCTGGAGAAGCGGGTGGTGCGCTCTCGCGTGGTCAAGGGTGAGCCGCGCATCGACGGTCGCGACCAGAAGACCGTGCGTCCGCTGAATATCGAAGTGGGTAGCCTGCCCAAGACCCATGGTTCGTCGATCTTCACCCGCGGCGAGACCCAGGCGATCGTTATCGCCACTCTGGGTACCCTGCGCGATGCCCAGCTGATCGAGTCGCTGGAGGGTGAGCGCAAGGATCGCTTCATGCTGCACTACAACTTCCCCCCCTATTGCGTGGGTGAAGCCGGCTTCATGGGCGGGCCCAAGCGTCGCGAAATCGGCCACGGTCGCCTGGCCCGTCGCAGCATCGAGGCCATGCTGCCTTCGTCCGAGGATTTCCCCTACACCATCCGTGTGGTCTCCGAGATCACCGAGTCCAACGGCTCGAGCTCCATGGCATCCGTGTGCGGCTCCTCGCTGGCACTGATGGACGCCGGCGTGCCGATGAAGGCACCGGTGGCGGGCATCGCCATGGGTCTGGTCAAGGATGCCGACGGCTTTGCCGTGTTGACCGATATCCTGGGCGACGAGGATCACCTGGGCGACATGGACTTCAAGGTGGCCGGTTCGGCGGCCGGTGTGACCGCCCTGCAGATGGATATCAAGATCGAGGGGATCAACGAGGAGATCATGGAGGTCGCCCTGCAGCAGGCCAATGAGGCCCGCCTGCATATCCTCCAGCAGATGAACGACGTGATCGCCCAGA
>NZ_AZQX01000397.1:0-5689 GCF_000568385.1 Halomonas sp. BC04 | reverse complement strand
TCCACTACGGGCTGATTCTGCTACTGACACTCACCATCGTGGCCAGTCTCGAAACCGTGGGGATCATCCTGGTCGTGGCCATGCTGATCACCCCCGGTGCCACCGCTCACCTGCTCACCGACCGCTTCCCGGTCATGATGGCGATTTCGGTCACGGTGGGGGTGGTTTCGGCGGTCGTGGGGCTATGGCTGTCGGTGGCGCTGGATGTGGCCTCGGGGGGCACCATCGTGCTTGTCGCCACCGGCCTGTTCTTCCTTACCCTGGTGGCGGCGCCCCGTCATGGGCTAGTGGTACGCCAGCTGCGGCGGCGCTAGGCAATGGTCCGAATACTGGCTGCGCTTGGCCATTTTCGACCTACCTGTAGTTGCTGCTGCTCCCTCTGCGTCTGCGCTCAGGCGCAGTCGGCTGCCCCCGAACCGAACATGTCGAAAAGCAGCTCGCGGCCCAACGCGGTGAGCACGAACCTGCCTGACTCATTGTAGGAAGCGGCTTCGCTGCGCTCCAGCACCTGCTGACAGGTAGCCCAGTCGTTGGACGCCTGGCTGAGGTGCTGGATGGCGCCCCGATCGAGTCCTCGGTGAGGAACGGTCACCGTCTCCAGGACGTGTCCATGGCGGTACAGGAGTGCGGCCATGTGGGAAATGCATTGGCGCAAGCTTCGCTGGATGCCAGCGGCTGCGGAATTTTCGTCGATCATGATGCGCGGTGCTCCTCTCGCAAGAGTTTGCTGCAGCGCATTATACCACTAAGGTCTATATACAACAAAGGTCGACAAGCAGCTGAGTGCTGTCACAAGCCTCTTTCCGGGGCATCACCATGGCACGACAGACCATTGGCACCCATTCTTGACCCTTGTCATTGACGAAATGACTCAAACACCACAGGGTCGAGGGAGAATTCCGTAACGGAAACCGTGCAGGGAGGGGGCATATGACAACAACAAACCTGGGTGACCATCCCCACGGCGGCTCCAGCCCTGCCATGGAGTTCAAGCTGATCATGCTGATGGTCGACGAGAGCAAGACCGACCAGGCCATGGAGGCCTCGCGTCATGCAGGGGCGACGGGGGCCACTATTATCAGCAACGCCCGTGGCCAAGGCCTCGAACAACATTTCGGCTTGTTTGGACTAGAAATTCTCAGCCCCCGCAACGTAATACTCATTCTGGTCGAAGCACGCCGCTGCGTCACCGTTATGCAGGCCATCGTGGACGCCATCGGGCTGGACGAGAGCCTTGAGACTGGCATTGCTCTGGAACTCGACGTCAATCGAGCCCTGGGGCTCAAGGAGCACATCGCGAAGCTATCCGAGCAGCGTCCTCTCGACTGAATCGACGAGGAAACCGGCCCATGGACCTCCTGACGGCACTGCTGCAGCAGACTCGCGACAGCCTGCGCGACCTGACGCCGGTAGTGCTGGTGATCGCCTTCTTCCAACTGGTGGTGATTGGTCAGCCGCTGCCGGATAGCATGGCGCTGCTCGACCTGGTCACGGGCCTGCTGCTGGTAGTACTTGGGCTATCGCTCTTTATCAAGGGCCTACAGCTCGGCCTTTTCCCTGTCGGCGAAAACCTGGCTCATGAGTTCGCCCGCAAGGGCAGTGCCGCCTGGCTGATGCTGTTTGCCTTTTCCCTGGGATTCGGCACCACCGTGGCCGAACCTGCACTGATTGCCATCGCCGGCAAGGCGGCCTCCGTCATGGCCGACGCGGGCCAGATTGCTGACCTGGACAGCGCCCGTGCGAATTTCGCCTGGCAGCTGCGCTTGGTGGTGGCAGTCTCAGTGGGCAGCGCCGTAATGCTCGGCGTGTTGAGAATTCTCAAGGGCTGGCCGCTACATCTGATGATCATCGCCGGCTATCTTATCGTGCTCTTGCTGACCCTGCAGGCCCCCGACGCCATCGTCGGCATCGCCTATGACGCCGGTGGTGTAACCACCTCAACCATCACGGTGCCGCTGGTAACGGCCCTGGGAGTGGGGCTTGCCACTGCCATTCAGGGCCGCAATCCGATGCTCGACGGCTTCGGCCTGATTGCCTTCGCCTCTGTCATGCCGATCATCTTCGTACTGCTGTTCGGGATCGTCGGCGGGAGGGCCGGCTGATGTCCGTTCTCGCCGTGCTGGGCAGCACACTCCTCGATATCCTGCCCATTGCCGCTATCATTTTCAGCTTTCAGTATCTGGTCATCCGCCGTCCGATCAAGCGGCTCAAGCAGGTGCTGAGCGGCTTTGGCCTTGTCCTGCTGGGGCTGGCGCTATTTCTCGTTGGCCTGGAGACTGCCCTCTTCCCCATGGGCACGCTGATGGCCGAGCAGTTGACCTCCGAAGACTTCCTGCCCGCCATCGCCCAGCAAGCGGAACGACGCTGGCACGACTACTATTGGGTCTATCTGTTTGCCTTTGCCATCGGTGCCAGCACCACCATTGCCGAACCGGCACTGATCGCTGTTTCTGTCAAGGCCGGCGAAATTTCCGGCGGTACCATTGACCCACTGATGCTGCGCATTGCCGTCGCCCTCGGCATGGCCTTCGGCATTACCCTGGGTACAATTCGCATCGTGCTGGGACTGCCCTTGCAGTGGTTCGTGCTGGCGGCCTATGTGCTGGTGATCGTCCAGACGCTGCGCTCGCCGCGCAGCATCATTCCACTAGCCTTCGACTCCGGGGGGGTTACCACCTCGACCATCACGGTACCCATCATCGCTGCCCTGGGCCTGGGACTCGCCACCACCATTCCGGGTCGCGACCCCATCATCGACGGCTTCGGCATGATCGCCCTGGCCTGCCTGTTTCCGATCATCTCGGTCATGGGCTATGCCCAGATCGCCGAATGGCGGGAGCGACGCGGCTCGCGGAGAAAGATTCCCCCTTCCTGATTCCGCCCGCAGAGGAGCGACCCATGCGATTCAAGCTGATTCTGGCCCTGGTCGACGACGAGAAGACCGATGTCCTGCTCGATGCGGCGCGCCGGGCAGGCGCCACCGGTTCCACCGTCATCAACAATGCCCGCGGCGAGGGGCTCAAGAAAACTCACGGCATCTTCGGCATGGCGCTGAGCAGCCAGCGGGACGTGCTGTTGCTGCTGGTGGAGGAGCATCGCTGCCGTCGCATCCTGGAAACCATCGCCGAGGTGGGCGAGTTCGATGACTCGCCGGGCACCGGCATCGCCTTTCAGCTCGACGTGGAGGATGCCCTGGGCGTGAAGCACCAGATACTCAGCATTTCCCAAACCCTGAAGGACGAACTCTGAGGAGCACCGCCATGCCGTCACCACCCATCGTTCGCATCCGGGATGTGATGCATCCCGGCTACAGCCTGGTCGACGGGCTCATCACCGTCGCCGATGCCCTGCAGGTGATGCGCCAACAGCAAACCCGAGTACTGATCGTTCGCAAGCGTGACGACAACGACGAGTATGGGTTGGTGTTGTCGGCCGACATCGCCAAGCAAGTCATGGCTCCCAATAGGGCACCGGACCGGGTCAATGTCTATGAAATCATGAGCAAGCCGGTCATCTCGGTGCCGCCCACCATGCAGCTTCGCTACTGTGCCCGGCTCTTCCAGCGCTTCGGGCTGTCGCTAGCACCGGTGATCGATTCAGATGGCACCATCGTCGGCATCGTCAGCCACGATGACCTGATACTTGGCGGGCTGTATTGAGATACCTGGACTGCTGGAACGCAGCAGCCCCGACCAGTACTGGCGGGGCTGCGCAAATGTTAGATGAAAAACGTATATCCCAAAATGGAGGCGGCCCCGAGAGCCACATCCCGGCACACGCGACCACCGCTACCGTTGCTCCCTTCCGGGCCTGGCGGGGTTTGCGGTTTAGCGTTGCGGGAGGACCAACGGGGCCACCACTACGCGGCATCTGCTGCATGAACTAGGCTGATAAAACGACCTTGAGAGCAGTGCCGAACTCGGCGAGGCATCAATGGCTTGCCGAGTGCGGATGCACTATACCAGCGGCCAGGCGGGCCAGCAAGAGCGGACGCGCGGCCTGGGCTCGACCATGCTAGGCGTTGACATTTCGTGTAGGGTGAACAGGAAAACGACGACGAAAAACACGATACCGCTCAGGAGGCGTAACATGAAGAAGGATACCAACAAGGGCTATATCGCACTGCTCGGCTGGAGCCTCAACGCCATCGAAGCCGCCGAGAATTTCGATCGACGCTACGTGGTGGTAGCCCCTGACTGGGCAGAAGAGTACTGCAAGAAACACGACATTCCCTATGTCTCCTGGCACTTCGAACGCCTCAATGACAGCTCGCTGGATATCGCCGAAAAGCTCAAGGAGATGGGCGTCGACGTGGCGATTCCGCTTTTCGAGGAGACCGTGGAGTGGGCCGGGGCCATCAATTCCCTGCTGCTCGACAACCCGCGCCTCTACGGCCAGTCGCTGCTGCTACGCGACAAGGCGCTGATGAAGCGACGCGCTCAGCTCGGCGGCATCCGCGTTGGCATCTTCGAGGAGGCCCACGACAAGGGTGATGTCATCCGCTTTCTCAAGCGGGTCAACCAGACCCTGCTCAAGCTCGACGGCGACCCCAACGACCCCATTCACCTCAAGGCGTTCGACAAGGCCGGCTGCCTGGGCCACCGGGTGATCCGCACCCCGGATGAAGTCGATACCATTCCGGATGAAGAGTTCCCGGTGCTGATGGAGTCGCACCTGGACGGCTGGGAGTTTGCCGTCGAGGCATGGATCCACAACGGCAAGATCGCCTTTCTCAACATCTCCGAGTACGTGACCCTGGGCTACTCGGTATTCGTTCCGGCCTCACCGGAGCTCGAGAGTTACCGCCCACAGATCACCGCCCAGATCGAGAAATTGATCAAGGCCTTCGACATCGAGTTCGGCTTGATACACCCTGAGTACTTCGTCACCAGCGACGGCGAGATGTACTTCGGCGAGGTCGCCTACCGCCCGCCGGGATTCAAGGTGTTCGAACTGCTCGAGCGGGTCTACGGCTTCAACGCCTACCAGGCCAGCATGCTGGTCTTCGATCCCAATACCACCGATGAAGAGGTCAAGGCCTTCTTCCCCAGGGAAGTGGTCGATGCCGACGGCTATGCCGGCTGCTTCGGCGTGTATCCGCGGCGCCGCGTTGTCAGCCGCCTGGAGATTCCGGAGGAGGTCGAGGACGATCCCTACTTCGAGTCCCATGAGCTGACGCCCCCCATGGAGGAGACGGTCACCAAGCGTACCGCCTTCGGCACCCACTGGGGACTGATCTACTTCAAGGGTGACGAGGCGGCACGCATGAAGGAACTGCTCAAGAATATGGAAGAGCTTGATTTCTATGTCTGATCAAGGCGTCATGAGCACAATGACAGCCTGACACAAGGAGTCGGCGTGACGACGCACCGGCACACGCAAGAGATGAGCGAATCGCCCGCAGGCGACGACAAGCTTCGGGGCCTGCTGGCGAAACTCGACGAGGCAACCACCCTGCTCGCGGATGCGCGCGAGTTCACCAAGGCAACGAAGCTGCCCCGCGTGCTGGATACCGCACGCCGGGTGCTGCTTCAGGAGGGTGGTGCCGCCGAGCTGGAGGCCCGGGCCAAGGCGCTCGAGGAGGCGGGCATCKTYCTCGCTCCGACTGGGAAACGCCTCAGTACCTGGTGCCCTCCCTGACAACCCATGCCCTCAAGAGCCGCCGATCCCAACATGGTGGTGATCGAGT
>NZ_AZQX01000396.1:0-5222 GCF_000568385.1 Halomonas sp. BC04 | reverse complement strand
GGCAGCCAACAACGATTCCGACGTCAACCAGACCGGCTATTACAACAACGCCGACGTCTTCCAGACCGGCAACAATCACGAGTCCAACATTACCCAGGACGGTATCGGTAATGACAGCGATGTCGCCCAGTACGGTTACTCCCAGTCCTCCGATATCGACCAGGACGGCTGGGGCAATGAGGGGGTTGTCGTCCAGCATGGCTGGGGCAACGATTCCTCCATCGACCAGACCGGTTATTTCAACGATGCTGACACCTACCAGAAAGGGACAGGCAACGAAGTGACCCACCTGCAGGCCGGCTGGGGCAACAGCTCCGAAAGCGTCCAGAAAGGATGGGGAAACACCGCCAGCATTGACCAGGACGGCAAAAACCTGAGCTCCGACGTCTACCAGACGGGGCGCCGGAATGATGCCGACGTCACCCAGACCGGCGTCAGCAACTCTTCCACCATCGTGCAGGAAGGCAAGTTCTGGGGCCAAAACTCCGCCACCGTCAACCAGAGCGGCTTCAAGAACGACTCCGATATCTCCCAGTATGGCGACTTCAATACCGCCAGCACCACCCAGAGCGGCGTGAATAACGATGCCGTCGTCGTTCAGAAAGGCTGGAACAACGACTCCACTATCAACCAGTCTGGCTACAACGACCTGGCCGATGTTTATCAGAACGGTAAGAACCATACTTCTACCGTGACCCAGTCCGGCGCTGGCTGGGGTGCCTTTGCCCAGAACACGGCTACCGTGGTTCAGACTGGCCAAAACAACATGTCCAACGTCGCACAGAATGGTGGTGGCAACACGGCTACTGTCACTCAGCAATAAGCCTTTTCTGCAAAAGAAAGACCTGAAAGAAAACCCCGCTTTGCGGGGTTTTCTTTTTACTTTCTTGAGAACTTCTCAAACCAGTAGAACCTCATGTAATGCCCATTGAGTATGACATACTTTTTATTGATTATTTTCCCCTCCGCTACTGCATTTTTCCTTGTTCATTCTGGCCTTCACTTCTATACACTATGTAGATACTTTTATTTACAATCAGTTCGTCACTATATCACTGCAGGAAGATGCTAATGTACCGTCGACTTGGTCCGCTATGGCCTGCTTGTCTGCTTATCTGCCTGATGGCGGGTGCGGCACATGGACAGCAGGGCACTACCGATGTGCAACGCGAACACTGGGTCGTTCAAGCACGCCAAGGGGCACTTGAGACCGCGATCGAGGGTCTGCAGAGGCTCTATCAGCAGACTCGCGACGATCGAGTGCGAGAGGACCTTCTCGCCCTGCTGGTTCGCGCAGAGCGTCATGAGGATGCCCTGGCCGTTTGCCCACGCTGTCCGACGGATGTGTACAGTGATACCGAGTTGATGCACCTGGGCAGTGCGGCGCGTAATGCGGGGGAGTACGAG
Organism: Halomonas sp. BC04; assembly: GCF_000568385.1. NCBI lineage: Bacteria > Pseudomonadati > Pseudomonadota > Gammaproteobacteria > Oceanospirillales > Halomonadaceae > Halomonas > Halomonas sp. BC04. The sequence continues at coordinate 3,815 of NZ_AZQX01000396.1, read as the reverse complement.
CAGGCACTCGCTCATTACCGTGAATTGACACGGCGCGACCCATCAAATGCCGATGGCTGGCTCGGCCAGGCCCTGGTGCTGACCGACATGGGCAACTACACCCTGGCGGACATCACGCTGCAACAGCATGACCAGGTGGCCGGTACCACCGACGCAGGCCTTGAAGCCAGGGGCTACCTCGCCGCCCGAACCGACGATGCCATGCAGGAACTTCAGGTACGCCAGGTCCTGGTTGAACAGAATCCCGACAATGTCGGGGAGCTTCACGCACTCTATCGACTTGCCGTGAGCCTGGGGGCCAGTCCCGCTGCACGCCGCATCATGCAAGCCAACCCGGATGTCTTCACCGAAACGGATCGCCTCTGGCTTGCCTACTATGAAGCCGTTACCGATATACGCCTTGGGGTCCAGACAGACCAACCAGGAAGAGTCCGTAGCGGACTGGAGCAGTTGAATGCAGTACTGCAATCGCCGGAGGCTTCCCAGGAGCTGATCACCATCGCCGAGTACGACAAGGTCGTGGCACTCGCCAGGCTGAGACGTTTCTCCGAAGCTGAAGCACTGGCCACGAGACTCGAACGCCAGCATGGCCAGTTGCCCGGCTACGTCATTCAAGCCAGAGCCCATGCATTGAGCGGCCTTGGTCGCCCCAGTGAAGCCACCGCCCTCTATGAGAGCCTGCTGAAAAAGGCCCCCGAGCGCGGATCCGACCCCGACGATCCCCTCTATGAAGCACTGTTCTACAGCTATGCCGACGCCAGGCGCTACCGTGAGGCCGACGACCTGCTGACCGAGTGGCTGGCCGATGAACCGGAACATCGCTGGGATTTTACCGGAACCACACAGGTAGAGAATCCCAACTATCAGAAAATTCTGATGCTCAGGGTGAGTCTCGATGCCTGGCGTGGACGCGCTGGAGAAGCCAGCGAACGACTGGCCGACTATCAGAGTCAGGCGCCTGGCGCTCCCTATCTCTGGATGCTGAAGGGAGACCTGGAACGCGGCAGGGGCTGGCCAAGGCAAGCGGAGGATTCCTACGAGCAGGCCAAGCAGTTGCTGGCACCTGAATACCGGGATACCGCCCATCATGGTGTGTTGCTATCTCGGTTGCAGCGAGGACAGTGGCGAGGCACGACAGGGGAAATCGCCACGGAACTCGACGAGGCAGCCCCCAGCACATCACGCGACAACCTGGCGCGGGAATGGCACGAGCAGCGAGCTGCTCAACTGAGCAGCTCACTCACTCACAGCGATGGAGGTGCCAGCGGATCCCAGGCCTCCCGCGAATGGCATTACGAGGTTCTTCTGGAAGGCCCTCGCAACGATAGCGGCTCACGCCCCTTCGTGCAGCGCATCGGCCAATATGGCCAATTCGACGGTGACAACCTCTACGCGGCCTATACCCTTGCCGGCTACGAATGGAACCTGTACCCCGCCACCTTGACGTTATCCGCCGGGCAAGGAGCACAGCTCAACGACGACTTCCTCGCCATGGCGGAATTGCACTACGACGCATCGGACCACCTGTCGGCAACACTCGGCGTCGAACTCAATACCACCAGCACACCCCTGCGGGCGCTGCGCGATGGCATCAACGCCGATCGCTATCGTGGGGAGCTCGCCTATCGCCATGACGAGAGAGGATCAGGCGCCCTGGGTTTCATGGCAACCGACTTCGACGATGGCAACCTTCGCCGGTCGCTTTACGGCTACTGGAATCAGACCCTCTATCACCTGGATCGCTGGAAGGTCGACGGGGGAATAAGTGCCTTCGGTTCACGCAACGATGCGGTCGGCGCCAGCTATTTCAATCCACGCCGGGACACTAGCCTGGACGGCGTCCTGTCGCTCCATCATTCGCTTCCACTTGGCTACCGGCAGTCTTTCGTCCAGACAGTTTCCCTGGGCGCAGGCCGCTATTGGCAGCAGGACTACAACAGCGAAAACACCTGGTCACTGGGTTACCGACATCGCTGGGACCTGGCACCGGCGTTGAGCATCGAGTATGGCATTGCCAGAGAACGGGCCATCTATGACGGCATTCCGGAGTACGACAACATTTTCTCAGTCGGCCTGGTATGGAGGTTCTTGTGACACATCGGCGCATCACGATCTTGGGCATTGCCCTGCTAGTCATCCTCGGTCTTCAACAGGCTCATGCGGCACGCTCAACGGATGACTACGTCGTCATCAGCTACCACGACGTGGTGGATACCAACGTCACACCCGATCAGACCCTTTACCCGCAGACCATTACACGCACGCGATTGATAGAGCATTTCAATCTTATCGCCGAGGGTGGTTATCAGCCCGTCAGCCTGCAGCAGATCATCGATGCCAGGGCGGGTCGACAGCCGCTGCCGGACAAGGCCGTGCTGCTCACGTTCGATGACGGTTATCGTAGCTTCTACGATATTGTCTTTCCCCTGCTCAAACTGTACGACTTTCCTGCTATTCAAGCGGTGGTGGGCAGCTGGATGGATGTCCCTGCCGGTGGACAGGTTTCCTATGGCGACATCTACCTGCCCCGCGAACGCTTGCTCACGTGGCAGCAAGTCAAGACGCTGCATGAGTCGCCTCTCGTGGAGATCGCCTCCCATACCTATGACCTTCACCATGGAGTCATCGGCAATCCCATGGGCAACCAGCAGGCTGCCGCCGTCACCAGCATATGGGACCCTAGAACCGGCTATGAAAGTGAAGTGCAATATGTCGAACGCATTCGGCAGGATATGGCACGGACGGTGGAGCAGTTTGAAGGGCGCCTTGGCCAAGGCCCCAGAGCCATGATCTGGCCCTATGGCGCCTATAGTGAAGCGATCCTTGATATTGCAGCCGAGTATGGCATGACCTATACCTTCGGCCTGCTGGGCGCTCCTAACCAGCTTCACGATGAGATGCAGGTAATCAATCGCTATCTGATCGATCAGGAAACCAGTCTGCAGACCTTGGACGAATTCCTTTCCAACCGCGTATGGGAGCGCGAAGACCTCCGTATCGTTCATGTCGACCTGGATTATGTCTACGATCCCGATCCGCAGCAGCAGGAGAGAAATCTGGACAAGCTGGTCGAGCGCATTGCGGGTTATGGCGTCAACACCGTTTATCTGCAGGCCTATGCCGACCCGAATGGGAATGGCGTTGCCGAGGAGCTCTACTTCCCCAATCGTCACCTCCCCGTCAGGGCCGACCTCTTCAACCGGGTAGCATGGCAGCTAAAGACACGTGCCAGTGTCAAGGTCTATGCATGGATGCCGGTGCTTGCCTTTGACCTCGGTGCCGGTCACCGCTACGTCACCGATGTGAGAACGGGGATTGAGTCGCCGGAACATTACCGTCGACTCTCGCCCTATGTGGAAGAAAACCGGAGGATCATTCGCGAGATCTACGAAGACCTCGGAAGACTGACCAAATTCGACGGTCTGCTTTTTCATGATGACGCCTTCCTGACGGACTTTGAAGATGCAAATCCCGAAGCATTGAGACAGTATGGCTCGGCCTCCCTGCCGGAGGATATCGATGCCATACGTGCCAATGATGGGCTGATGGCATCATGGGCCAGGTACAAGACAGAATTTCTCACGGATTTCACCCAGGAACTCAAGCAATCGGCCAACTATTACCGTCAGGCAGATTACAGGGTGTTAGCCACATCACGTAATCTATATGCCATTACTGTGATGGATCCACGCAGTCGACTATGGTTCTCCCAGAATATCGAAAATTTTGCTTCTGCCTACGATTATGTCGCTGTCATGGCCATGCCTTATATGGAGGAAGCGAATAATCCGACTACGTGGTTAACGGAACTCGCA
>NZ_AZQX01000395.1:0-6214 GCF_000568385.1 Halomonas sp. BC04 | reverse complement strand
CGAACAGGCACAGCTTGAATTGATCTACGCCTACTACGAGACGAATGACTGGGAAGACCGCCCGCGCCGCAGCCAGCCGCTTCATTCGCCTGCACCCCACCCACCCACAGGCCGACTACGCGCTCTACATGCGCGGACTCTCCTCCTGGCAGGCAGGCCGGTTCAGCCTGGAGCGACTGCGCCTGATCGACATTTCAAAGCGTGATCTTGGTGCCTCGCGGGATGCCTATACCGACTTCCGCGAACTGGTCAGCCGCTACCCCGACAGCGAGTACGCGCCCGATGCCCAGCAGCGCATCATCTACCTGCGCAACCTGCTGGCACGGCACGAGCTCCATGTCGCCGACTTCTATCTGCGCAAGGGTGCCTACCTGGCAGCCGTGGAGCGCGGTCGCTGGGTGGTCGAGAACTTCCCCGAGGCCGAAGCCACCCGTGATGCCCTGGCGGTGATGGTCGAGGGCTACCTGGGCCTCGACATGCGCGACCGCGCCCGCGAGGTGCTGCAGGTGCTGATCGAGAACGACCCGGGCAACGAGCGCCTGCGCGGCCGCACCTTCCGACCGCAGCATGTCAGCGCCGAATCGCTTTCGGCCTGAGTCGCAACCTGTGCCAAAAAACCGCGATGGGCTCATCGCGGTTTTTTTTCGCCCTACTCGCCCGGCTGCCAGCCGTTGACGATGGGGTAGCGACGGTCGCGACCGAAGCCCCGTGGCGTCACCCGCACCCCTACCGGCGCCTGGCGCCGCTTGTACTCGCAGCGGTCGACCAGTTGAACCACTCGATAGACGTCGTCAGTATCATAGCCAGCCTCGATGATCGCCTCCGCGCTCATGTCGCCCTCGATGTAGCACATCAGGATGGCATCGAGCACATCGTAGTCGGGCAGCGAGTCGCTGTCCTTCTGGTCCGGCGCCAGCTCAGCAGAGGGAGGGCGCTCGATGACCCGCTCGGGTATCGCCGGTGACTGGGTGTTGCGCCAGCGAGCCAGCCGATAGACCCAGGTCTTGTAGACATCCTTGAGGGCATTGAAGCCGCCGACCATGTCACCATAGAGCGTGGCATAGCCCACTGCCATCTCGCTCTTGTTGCCGGTGGTCAGCACCATCAGCCCCTTCTTGTTGGAGATCGCCATCAGCAGCACACCGCGACAGCGCGACTGCAGGTTCTCTTCCGTGGTATCCCGCTGGGTACCGGCGAAGGTATCGGCCAGGGTCTCCATGAAGGCATCGACCATGGGCTCGATGGGCAGGACCTGGTAGCCGACACCCAGCAGCCGAGCCTGCTCGGCGGCATCCTCCCGGGAGATATCGGCGGTATAGCGATAAGGCATCATCACCGCCTGCACCCGCTGCGGGCCCAGCGCATCCACGGCGATCGCCAGCGACAGGGCGGAATCGATGCCACCGGACAACCCCATCACCACGCCATCGAAACCACTCTTGTTGACGTAGTCGCGAAGACCGCTGACCAGGGCACAATAGAGGCTCTCTTCCGGCGCTTCCGGAGGCTCGATCTCCCCCTCCTGCGGCACCCACCGCCCCGCCTCCTGCACGAACTGGACCGGCATCAGGCCCGCCTGCCAGTAGGGGGCCAATACGCGCAAGGCGCCACTGCCATCGACGCAGGCCGAACCACCATCGAACACCAGCTCGTCCTGCCCGCCGATGGTGTTGACGTAGACCACCGGCAACCCCACCTCGGCGGCACGCTGCTCGAGCAGGCGCAGGCGCTCGGCCGGCTTGTCCTGATGGTAGGGCGAAGCATTGAGGGTAATCAGGATCTCGGCGCCTTCATCGCGGGCCGTCCGCACGGGTGCGCCATCCCACAGGTCCTCGCAGATCAACAGGCCGAGCTTCGCCCCCTTGTGCTCGATGACCAGACTCCGCTCGCCGGTGGCGAAGTAGCGCCGCTCATCGAACACCTGATAGTTGGGCAGCACCTGCTTGGCGTACTCGTCGAGCCACTCACCGTTGTAGAGCAGTCCCGCCAGGTTGTAGCCATTCCCCTCCCGGCGCCCCGGGTAGCCGATGATCACCAGCACGTCACGTACCACCTTGGCGGCCATGCGGGAACGCGCTGCGCGCAAGCGGGTCTCCATGGAAGGCCGCAGCAACAGGTCCTCCGGCGGATAACCGCTGAGATAGAGCTCGGGAAACACCACGATATCGGCACCATGCTCGATACGTGCCTCACGAACGGCCTCGATGGCCCGGTCGGCATTGCCGGGAATGTCCCCCACCAGCGGGTCCAACTGAGCCATTACCAGCGTCAAGTCTTGCATGGGCGTAGAAATCTCTTGAGAATCCAATGTATTCATATTGTCCCGCAAGGGGGTCCGGCTGGCAAAGCCGCTAGCCCCGGTGGGCGTATGCAAACCTCGCGAGCGACAGCCCGGCAGTGTGAAACCAGAAGAAAAACCATGGTTTACGCGCTTTAAACAAGCACGTTGAGGTTGGTTTCAATACCCCACGGCTAGCGTATTAGCTTAGTAGACACCCCCTCACCAGGGAGCCAGAAAAGGATGAATCTATTGCTCATTCGCCTGATCATCTTCGCCGTGCTGTTCTTTGCCGGCCTCAAACTCTACCGCATGTACCGTGAGTGGAAGCTCGGCCAGGAAGAACTGCTTGAGGATGACACACGTCAGGAGGGTGGCCAGATGGTTCGCTGCCGCTGGTGTCAGGTGCACGTACCGGAAACCGAGGCCCTGCGCGACCGGGGCGAGTGGTTCTGCTCCAGCGCCCACCGCGATCGCTACCTGCAGGAGCAGAAGCCCGAGAAGCCCGAGGAGTAAGCGCACCACTGCCGCCATTCGCACACGGCCAGTGCGGCAGGATGCTTACACTCTCTGTCAGAAATCGCTTACGGAACGCTCGCCAGACCCGACTAGAGTGAAAAAACCCATGTGACAAGGGATTTCACTCCGGGAGAGCACCATGCGAACGGACTCCTCAATCGGCGCCGCCTTGCCCGGCGGCTCCTGTTCCCAGGCCGGGCAGCAGGGCCTGACCCTGGCCGAGCTGCTGGTCGCCATTGCGGTCATGGTCCTGCTGTTTGGCTGGGCCATTCCCGCCTTCCAGACACTGAGCGCTCGCCAGGAGGTATCAGCCGAAGTGATGCGGATCAAGACCGCACTGGCGCTGGCTCGCAATACGGCCATCGCCCGCCGCGCCACCGTCACCGTCTGCCCCAGCCACGACCAGTTGAGCTGCAACAACGACGACTGGACGGCGCCGCTGGTGGTAATCCGGGGCCGGGCCGAGGGGGGCCAAATCGGCAGCGACGAGGTGCTCCGGATTCTCGACGACAGCCGTGTCGTCTCGCTCAGCTATCGCCAGGATGGTCGGCCGGTGCGCTACGGCCCCCTGGGACGGCCAGCCGGGCACAACGGCACCTTCACGATCTGCGGCCGGCACGACACCGGTGCCACTGTCGTCGTCAGCAACTTCGGTCGCGTGCGGGTGGATAACGGAGCGACCTGCTGAGAAGACTCGAATACTTCGGCTTTGCCTGAAATAAAGTCGACAAGCGAAGGCGCAACCAGCTTTGGGGCAGAACCTAACCCTTGGGGCCCATCAACAGCCACACGATCAGCCCCACCAGCGGGAACAGCAACAGCACAATGATCCATAGCAGCTTGGCCACCGGGCCGGCCGGGCTCTTCGCCACCTTGACGATGGCCCAAACGACGATAATCAGCCAGATAAGGCCTAGCAGACCGCCTACTTCGATTCCCATCAGACATCTCCTTTGCTCGATGAGTCGCACATTTGCTCAGACCACCACCGTCATGGGGGTGGCCTCCACTGGACTATACTGCAAGTGAGTATCGCCACGCCTCAAACCACTCTGCGGCGGCAGCGAGACACGCCTCCCGATGCCATGGCATCAGGGACCCTTGTCTCACCAGAGCGCAGCCGAGTCAAGATCGCAGGCATCGCATGACGCTGCACCTCAATGTCAACTGGCGCACGACCATCTTCCTTTCGCTCCTGGCCGTCGCGGCAGGCGCCAGCGCACCGCCATCCGCAGCGGATGAGCGCCTCCTGCTCGATTGGGACCAGACGGTGGAGAGACTCAGGGTCACCGACCTGCACGGCGAGGATATCACCGAGATGACACAACTCCGCCAGGAGCAGGGGCGGATCAGCTTGGCCGCACCTGAATCCCGCCCCTTCGTCATCAAGAGTGACGAGATCGAGACCCTGCGGGTCACCTCCGATGAACCCCTGACATTGCCGAATGGCCTGGTCATTCCATCACCACCGCTCGACATCGAAGCCGACGATCAGGCGGTCGACGAGCCGTCGCCACTGCCAGCCGTCTGGCTGCGCCTGACCCTTGCGGCCAGTCCGATACCGGCCGTCTGGAACCCTCTGAGCGGCGCCTATCACACCGAACTGAGCTTCGGGCTGCGACCGTCGGAGGAGCGGCTCCTCGCCGGGTTTGAACTGGAGCACCCGGTCGAAGTCCGCATCCGGCTCAGGGGGCTGACGATTCAGGACACGCTGCCGCCCCTTCGCATCGACGGCCCCGGCCTGGCCCACGAACAGACCCTGCGATTGAGCTTCCTGCCCTCCACCCCCAACCCCACCCTGGAGGTCAGATCCACCATCTCCGACGTCAACCTGGAGCTCGAGGTACTGCCCCGCCTCGAACTGCGTCCGGCATCGCGCCGTGTGCTGGGGCTGGGCCTGGAAAACGTCGAGGTGACCCTGGTACGGCTGGCGCCTCACGGCATGCCGCTGCCCACGGAGCAGCCCACCGATGTCGCCCTGACCCTCGACGGTGGTGGCCGACTCGAGACCGGGGCGGCGCATTTCGCGCCGGGCCAGGCCACGACCTCATTCAGCCTGCGCTCCTCGGGGCTGGCCCCCATTACCGTCAGCGCCTTTACCGGCAGCCTGAGCAGTGAAATCGTGATCCAGCAGCATTTCCCCTGGGGACCGATCCTGGCCGCCCTGGTCGGGGGCGCCCTGGGTGGGTATGGGCGCCGCTTCATCAAAGGCTCCCGCCAGGCGCTGACCCGGCGGCGGCTTGTCGAAGGCCTCCTGGTGGCCAGTATCGCCTATGTCGCCGGGGTGCTCGGCGTCGGCTATCTGGGGCTCCCGGGGGTTGTGGTGGCCACTGAGGCGGGCGCCTTTCTGACCGGCGCACTGAGCGGCTTCATCGGCGTCAACGTCCTTGAGACACTTTCCAGCGCTGGCCACCGCCGCAGTCACTAGGCATTGTCCGAAAAGTGCCTAGCGCCGGCGCGGCCTTTTCGGCAACTGTGCGGCCTGTCGCCCATCTTCTGGCCCGCTTCTTGCTTGGCATTGAGCATGCCCCCTCGGTAGAATGCCCTTCCCCCTATCCTCTCGGAGGTGCCTTCCTTGGCCAGCGGTCTGCTGATCAATGTGCTGATCTTTCTCGCCGCGGCGGTACTGATCGTACCGGTGTTCAAACGCCTGGGCCTCGGCGAGGTGCTGGGCTATCTGGCTGCCGGGGTGGTGATCGGCCCCTCGGTGCTGGCCCTGGTTCCGGACGCCGAGGGCGTACTGCAGTTTTCCCAGGTGGGTATCGTGCTGCTGCTGTTCGTGATCGGCCTGGAGCTCAAGCCCTCGCGTCTCAGGGTGATGCGCAAGGCCGTATTCGGCTTCGGCAGCCTTCAGGTCAGCGTCACCACCCTGCTGCTCGCCCTGGCCGCCTGGTGGCTGGGGCTATCGCCCGCCGCGGCCCTGGTCGTCGGTTTCAGCCTGGGGCTCTGCTCCACGCCCCTGGTCCTGCACCTGCTTGGCGAACGCAAGGAGCTGCAGACACGACACGGGCGCCACGCCTTCGCCCTGCTTCTGTTTCAGGATCTGGCGGCGATTCCGGTACTGGCCATCGTCCCACTGCTTGCCGCGGATGCCTTGATGACCAATGGCGCCGCACCGCTGCTGCGCGAGGTGGTTCTCGCCGCGGGAGCCTTCGCCGGGCTGATCGTCGGAGGACGCTTCCTGCTGCGACCGCTGTTCCACTATGCCGCTGCCACTCGCAGCCGCGAGGTCTTCGCCGGCACCGCCCTGCTGGTGGTGATCGGTGCCGCCCTGCTGATGGAGCTGGCCGGCCTCTCCATGGCCCTGGGCGCCTTCATTGCCGGCGTACTGCTCGCCGACTCGGAGTACCGCCACAATATCGAAGCCGACATCGAGCCCTACCGCGGCCTGCTGCTGGGGCTGTTCTTCATGGCCGT
>NZ_AZQX01000394.1:0-5148 GCF_000568385.1 Halomonas sp. BC04 | reverse complement strand
CTCGGTTTCGGCGCCCAACAGGCCACCAACGGCTCAATGATCTGTTCGGTATTCCCGACAACAACGTCACCATGGTGCTGCTGGTCGTGAGCATCACCATCGTGGCCATGGGCTCGATCTTCCTGGGGGTCGACAAGGGTGTGCGGCGCCTGTCTCAGATCAACATGGGTCTGGCGTTCCTGCTGCTCGTCTTCGTGATCATCGTCGCCCGACGCTGATGATTGCCACCGGCTTCTTTCAGAACCTGATGGGCTACATCGTCAACCTGCCGGCGCTATCCAACCCATTCGGCCGTGAAGATGCCAACTTCAGCCAGGGCTGGACCGCCTTCTACTGGGCCTGGTGGATCTCCTGGTCACCGTTCGTCGGCATGTTCATCGCTCGGGTGTCCCGCGGGCGCACCGTGCGCGAATTCCTGATCGCGGTGCTGCTGGTACCGTCCTCGGTATCCGTGCTGTGGATGACCTCCTTCGGCAGCGCCGGCATCGAACAACTGCTCGCCGGTACCTTCGAGGGCGAGGCGGATGCGCTCTTCGTGATGCTGGCCGGCTTGCCGCTGACCGAGATCACATCCTTCATCGCCATCACCCTGGTGATCGTGTTCTTCATCACGTCGTCGGACTCCGGCTCGCTGGTGATCGACTCCATCACCGCCGGGGGCAAGGTCGACGCACCCAAGCCCCAGCGTCTCTTCTGGGCAGTGATCGAGGGCGCCATCGCCATTGCCCTGCTGCTGGGTGGCGGCCTGGCGGCCCTTCAAGCCGCGGTAATTTCCACCGGCTTGCCCTTCACGCTGGTACTTCTGGTCGCCTGCTATGCCATCATCAAGGGCTTGATGAGCGAGCCACGAGGATAAGCTTGCACCAGGCCTGAAGCGTCAAGAGTGTGACAAAAGGCGGCCCCAGGGCCGCCTTTTTTCAGCATCCCTCAAGGCGCGAGACCCTGCTATGATGATTCGCTTCAAGCCGAACACACGAGTTACACGCAACTAGGCAGGTTTCACGACATCAGGGTAGTGTCGTTCGTCAAGATCACCGGGATAAGGCCTTCGACCACTGGTAACCCGTTCACGCATCGGGCATATTTCAGTAAGCCACATGACAATTACGATAAAGGAGCCGTTCTACGCCCATGATGGCACCCGAAGACGCCTTCCGTCTGCTCGCCGATGGCTTGGGCAAAGCCGGCACTCCACAGGCATTCGACCATCTGGTCGAGCGCATCGCTTCGATTTTCGATGGGGACCATGTTCTGATTGGCAAGGTGATGCCCGATGGCAAAACCATCCTCACCGCTGCCTTCTGGTCCCAGGGAGTTATGCAGCCTGCCGCAGTCTACGAGCTGGCCGGCACACCTTGCGAGCATGTCTTGAAAGACGAGATCTGCCAGTTCCCCGATAGCCTTCGCGAACGTTTCCCCGATAATGGGCTGATCAGGGAGCTCGGTGCAGAAAGCTATATGGGCATCCCCCTCCGAGCGCCGAGTGGACAGTTGCTCGGCCTGCTGGCGCTGATGTGCAATCGCCCATTATCGTTGCCCGCCTTCGCACCGGAGGTGCTGCGCATCGCCGCCACCCAGGCGGGCGCCGAGATGGCACGTCGCATGGCGGAGGAGAACCGCCGCAGCAGCGACCAGCATATCGAGCAACTCATCTACTGGGACAGCGTCACGGGATTGCCCAACCGACGCCACTTCATGGAGCGACTTCAAGAGGCGTGCGACCAGGCCCAGCTTCAAGGCAAGAGCCTGGGGCTGCTCTATCTCGACCTTCAGCGCTTTCGTCAGATCAACGATACCCAGGGCCATGAACGAGGTGACCTGCTACTGGCCGATATCGCCGGCCGATTCGGAGCCCAGGCAGAACCCGGAGAGTTCGTTGCTCGCCTGGGGGGGGACGAGTTCATGGTACTGCTGACCAATACGCGCCCAGCCGCCATGGCGCATGCGATCGAGCGTTACCGCAATAGCCTCTCGCCACCGATCCAGATCGCCGACCGCAGTTTCTCGATTTCTGCCAGCGTCGGCGCGGCACTTTTCCCGCGTGATGCCGATAATGCCCAGTCGCTGTTCCAGCACGCCAGTATCGCGCTCAATCATGCCAAGCGGGATGACAGTCGGACACGCTTCTTCAATACCAACATGGCCGATGAGCTTCATCAGCGTGAATTTCTGCAGCTACGCTTCATCGAGGCTCTGAACCAGGGTCGCCTCACGCTGCATTACCAGCCCCAGTTCTGTCTCAAGAGTGGCAAGCTGAACGGCGCCGAAGCTCTCTGCCGCTGGCATGACGAAATTCTCGGCCATGTCAGCCCCGGTACCTTCATTCCCCTGGCCGAGGAGCAGGGTCTGATCCGGCAGCTGGGTGACTGGGTGCTGGACGAGGCGTGCAATCAGCTGCATGCCTGGGATGCCCAGGACAAGCCGTTTCCCGGGCGATTGTGTGTCAATGTCTCGGCCCAGCAGATGGATGACCCACGCCTGGCGGAGCATGTCCAACGCCTCGCAACCCGCGTGGCCCCAGGTCGACTCGGCCTCGAGCTTACCGAGAGCGGCCTGATGCGCAACCCCGAGCAGACCGTGCGCATCACCCGCGCCCTGCATGATGCAGGCTTCGGCCTGGCAATCGACGACTTCGGCACCGGCTACTCATCGCTGACCTATCTCAAGCGCTTTGCCGCCGATACGCTGAAGATCGATATGTCCTTCGTACAAGACATGCTCAAGAGCAGTCACGACCACGCCATCGTTGCCACCATTATCGCCATGGCCGAGACCCTGGGAATGCATACCGTGGCCGAAGGGGTCGAAGAGGCCGAGCAAGCCGAAGCGCTGAGAGCACTCGGCTGCAGCGGTGTCCAAGGCTTCTATTACGGCAGGCCGGTGGACGGCAAGACCTTTGCCGATCTCTGGCTCTAGGCCCGCTTGAGCCGGAAACCGACCTCTTACGTGGCAGAAGCAGCAGGCGTCGTGTCGTCGGCTCCGTCGATGTGAGCCAGGCAGACCCGGTCGCGACCTTCGCTCTTGGCGCGGTACATCGCCTGATCCGCACGCTTGACCAGGGTCTTGCGGCTGTCCCCGGGCTGCCACAGCGCCACGCCAATACTCGCGGTAATCGTCTGGGACAAACCCTCGAAGACAAGCGACGCGATCAACCTGCGCAGCCGCTCGGCCAACCCAAGCGCCGCCTCGCGACCCGTTTCGGTCGCCAGCACCACGAACTCCTCGCCTCCCCAGCGCCCCAGGTGATCGCAGCTGCGCAGCGACTGCGATACGCCCTGCGACAACACCTTCAAGACATGATCTCCCATTTCATGGCCGAACCGGTCGTTGATGCGCTTGAAGTGGTCGGCATCGAACAGCAGCAGGGCGAAGACGCGCCCATAACGCTCGGCGGCACCCAGCTCGAAATCGATCGCCTGCTCCACCCGGTAACGATTCCAGACGCCGGTGAGGTTATCGAAGTGAGCCAACTGCTCCAGTCGACGATTGGCCTCGCCCAGAGCCTGCTGCTCCTGTCGCAGGCGGGCGTTGAGCCGATCTACTTCATGAATCGATGCAGCCAGTGCCAGATCCTCGCCGAGGTCGACCGCGGCTACGCGCTCGATCCGCTCCCAGGCAATGCTGCGCCCACTCACCTCCTCGCGCCAGGCGGAATGGCGGCCAGGCAGAGGCGGCTCGGAGACGGGTTCACGTCGCTGCTGCTGGCGAAGCCGGCTGGGCGCGACGGCCCAGTAGAGGGTCTCGATCTGTTCAGGACGAAAGAGCATCAGCCAGTCACGACGACCGGGATTGAGCCGCAGTGGCACGGCCAACAGGCCACACACACCATCCAGTGCCAGCTCTTTCGTGAACGTGTGTGATGCCATCTCTGAAGCGTACCAGGGACCGTCATGAATATGCTCGGCTTCCAGACTCGTCACCAGGTCAAGCAGGGGGCCATGAGCCGGCACTTCACCGAAGCCGAATAGCGCCCCGTCATGGAGCAGTGCGACCCCCTGGGCACGAAACAGTAGCAACCACTCCGCCCCGTGCCGCCTTACCAGCGCTTCCGGGCTGGAGAGGCGCTGGCGTTCCCGGGTCAGCAGGTCACGGCTGTCCTGTACCCGTTGCAGATAACGGGCCTCCTGCCTCGCACGAAGCAGGAACAGTCGCTGGGAGGCCATCTGTACCAACACCTTGGCCGCCTCGCGAACTGCTGGCGCCAGCGGCACCGGGCCCAGGCCGTGCCCGACCAGCAGGCCCCATAACCCATGCTGCCCACGAATGGCAATCGAGAGCATGGCGCCCACCCCGAGATGCTCCTGATAGCCTACCTGCTCCGGTGATGCCGCACGCAGTACGCTGGCATTCAAGTCATCACGCTGGTTTCTCCGCGCCGATTCGCTTGTCAGCACCGCCACCGGCGCCGCCAGTACGTCCGGGACGCTGCGTACCGGGCTCTCCTCGAAGAGCCGCCGTGCCTGGGCGGGAAAATCGCTGGCGGGAAAATGCTGGCCACGCAAGGATGGCACTCCGTCGCCACAGTGCTCGGCAATGATCTTGCCATGGCGGTCGGCATCGAAGCGACAGATCATCACCCGGTCATGGCCGGTAAGATGGGCCACGCCTTCAACCAGGATATCCAGCAACGTCTCGATGCTGTCGGTTTCACCAATACACCTCAGCCACTCGTTGACCTGCCCCATGAGGCGTCGCTGCCCTTGGGAGCGACGCGGCTCGATTTCCACCACGATACGATCACCACGTCGGTGGGCACTGACCTGAACACGAAGCGTCGAACCGGCAACCTTGCGGGTGACGGCCAGCGGCGCCGACATACGCGACCGGCCCCGGATATCTCGCTTCAGCGTCATTGCCAGCCGCCGGCCCAGCAACTGGGCTAGCGACGCGTTCAATACCTCCGTCATGGGCAGGGATGTCAGTTCGGTCAGGTTGGCACTGGCCCTGAGCACGGTGTCGGCATTCGCATCAAGCACAAGCAGCCAGCCGCAGGGCTGGATATTGCCTGCAGCACCAAGGAGCCCCGGCTCTTCAGGCTCGCTCTGTGAGGAGATCATGACGGCGCTACCTCGCTTGCCAGCCCCAAATGGTAGCCGACCAACTTACGGACGATAGTGACCATTCTCGCCCCACCGACTCGATCCTGAA
>NZ_AZQX01000393.1:0-12039 GCF_000568385.1 Halomonas sp. BC04 | reverse complement strand
GGTCGGTGTGGTAGTCGGCGCGCATCACCTCGCACAGCAGCGCGGCGGCGGCCAGCTCGAGGGTCGGCGCGGGATCCGGGCTGGACTCCGGCTCGGCAAGGGCTTCCTGAAAGAACCGCGCGATGCTGGCAAGCATATCGAACTCCCGACGGTATTCGGACATCAGACAGGCGCTGGGATGTCAGCGTTCAATACCCCATCACTCCCGGCAGCCAGGTGACGAGACCCGGCAGGGCGATCAGGATCAGGATGGTCGCCAGGATCGGGATTAGAAATGGCAGTATCGAAATCACGATCTGGGAATAGCGCAGCCGCGTGATACCCACCATCAGGAACAGCACCGTGCCGAATGGCGGCGTGATGACCCCCACCGAAAGGGTGATGACCATGACGATGCCGAAGTGGATCGGATCCAGACCGGCGGCCAGCGCCGCCGGCACCACAATCGGCGTGAAGATGAGAATACTCTCGATCACCGACATGAAGCAGCCCACCACCAGGAAGAACAGTGCGAAGGCGAGCAGCAGCAGGATCGTCGGCATGTCGACGCCCGCCACCTGGCCGGCCAGGGCCTGGGGGATACCGATGCGAACCAGAATCCAGCCGTAGAAGCTGGAGACCGCGATGATCAGCAGAATGGCGGCGCTGAACATCAGGGTACGAATGAAGGAGGCATAGAGGTCACGAAGCTTGAGGTCACGATAGACCAGCGTGCCCAGGATGACCGCATAGAGCGAGGCCACGGCCCCCGCCTCGGTGGGCGTGAAGAAACCGGTCCAGATGCCGCCGACGATGATCGCCGGCATCATCAGTGGCAATATGGCCCGCTTGCCGGTGCGCAGGACCTCCTTGCCATCGAACGGCGTCGCCGGAGGCATGGCGACCCGCTTGCCGGCACCCAGCACCAGCGTCATCCCCATCAGCAGCAGTGCCATGAGCATGCCGGGCACCAGCCCCGCCATGAACAGGCGCCGATGCTGACATTGGCCAGCCAGCCGTAGACCACCAGCGCAATGCTGGGCGGCAGAATGGGGCCTATCACGCTGGATGCCGCCGTGATGCCCGCTGAATAGCCCAGATCGTAGCCCCGCTCCTTCATGGCCTTGATCTCGATGCTGCCTAGGCCGGCCGCATCGGCTACCGCCGTGCCGGACATGGTGGCAAAGATCGAGCTGGCCACCACATTGGCATGACCCAGTCCACCCTTTGTAAAGCCGACCAGTGCGGTAGCGAAGTCGAAAATGCGGGTGGTGGTGGAGCCGGTGTTCATGATGTTGGCCGCCAGGATGAACAGCGGAATCGCCAGCAGGGTGAAGTTGTTCAGCGTCTGCACCATGCGCAGCGAAAGCAGCTCCACCGGAAGCCCGCCGGCCCCGGTAACACCCAGCGCAATGAAGGAGGTGATACCGATTGCCACCACCACCGGCAGGCCAATGGCCATCAGCAACAGCAGGCCACCAACGAAAATCATCAGTTCCTGCATCAGTCCGCCTCCTGGGATGAACCCGCCACCGAGCTCCATTCGACCGGGCCCCGCAGTGCCTGCCAGCTAGCCAGCAGCGTCATGCCGGCGAAGCCGATGAATATCCCGTAATAGAGGTAGGTGAAACTGATGCCCAGGGAGACGGTGCGGTTATTGGCGCTGGCAATCGACATGGCAAGGGAGCCGTATGCCGCCAGGCCGAAGAAGCCTGCCGAAAGCAGGGCCACGAGCCGGTACTGGATATGCCGGGCCAGGGCACCCATCCGGTGACTGAACAGGTCAACCAGCAGGTGCTCGCCCCGCACCCAGGCAGAGAGTGAACCGAAGCCCACCGCGTAGATGGCCAGCAGTGTCGCGACCTCCTCCGTCCAGGGCATGCTTAGCCCGATGATGTCACGCACCACGATGGCGGCAACGATCAACACCAGTACCCCGGCCAACAGCATCACGCCCAGGGCGTCACAGATTCGCGTGATGACGCTGAGCAGGTGATAGGCCAGCCGGTCAACACCGCTGGCGGGAGGTGGGGATGTCGTCAAGATGGAGTCCTCCAGGCAGGAAACGCCAGCGGCGTCCCGAAGGGCGCCGCTGGCAAGGTCGGTCAGTAACGAGAGCGATCAGTCGTCGCTGGCACCACCCAGGCATCGTCCATCACCCCATCGGCCATCTCGGAGAGGATGCGCTCGATGGCAGGCAGACCGGCCTGGCGGAAGGGCTCGACATCCGGCTCGATGATGGTCATGCCAGCCTTTTCAAGCTCTTCGAGATAGTACTCGTCCAGCTCACGCTCCACGTCGGTGCCATGCTGGCGGGCAACATGAATGGCCTCGGTGATCAGCGCCTGATCCTCGGCATCCAGGCCCTCCCACCAGCGCTTGCTGGCCACCCAGTTCCAGGGGAACATGACGTGGCTGGTCATGATGATATGGTCCTGAACCTCCCACAACCGACGGGTGTAGGGCGAGGAAAGTGAGTTCTCGTGGCCATCCACCTGTCCCGTCTGCATGGCGAGATAGATCTCGGGGGCCGGAACGTTGACCACCTGGGCACCGATCTCCTCCCACACCTCGAGCCAAACCGGCAACGACGGCAGGCGCAGCCGGAAACCATCGAGATCATCCGGGCTGTGAATCGCCTTGTTGGCGGTCATCTGCCGCGGGCCACGATGCTGGGTCCCGAAATACTTGATGCCGCCCTTCTCCTCGGCGATCTCGACCAGCCGCTGGCCGGAAGGGCTCTCCATGTAGGCATCGACCTCGTCCCAGGTCGAGAACACGAAGGGCACCGTGATGGCGTCATACTCGGGAGCATACTGCTGCCGCCAGTTGCCACCGGTAATGGAGATCTGGGTCTGGCCCAGGTTGAGCAGTTCGAGGATCGCATTCTCACCGCCCAGCGAACCGGCCAGGAAGGGACGGACGTTGAAGCGTCCCGGCGCCTGCTCCTCCAGATATTCGGCAAAACGCTCGACGGCGGCGCTTTCGGAGCCGCCCTCGCTCATGGTGTTGTTGACCTGAATCTCGATGGCGCTGGCGGCGGCAAAGGGGGCGGCACTAAGCATTCCCAGCGCTGCCAATGAGCCAAGCAGTGACTTTCGCATCGTGCTCTCCTGACAATTATCGTTATTGAGGGCTTATCGTCGTGGTTTGATCTTGAAACAAGCGAAGGGCTGGCTCAAATCGGCTTTGATGAAGGCAGGCTTCGTCAATCACGATGGCTGCCGGGCGCCACACCATGCCACGGTTACTCTTACCAGACCGTACCTACACGACCAAAGACTAATACCAGAAGGCCCTTCATGGGCTGCCAATGATGTGGAGGCCTGCCACGACGGCCCATCACACTGAACGGAGCATTCATGATGCACGAAGCCACTCCCATTGCCTTCATCACCGGTGCGACCTCGGGGATCGGCCAGGCCTGTGCCCACCGCTTCGCCGCTGCCGGGTGGGGGCTGGTGCTCACCGGACGGCGGGAATCACGCCTGGAAGCGCTGCGCCTGGCACTCGGCGATAGGGTGCCGGTGCATATCGCGCCCCTGGATGTCACCGATCATCGCGCAATAGAAAAATTGGTGAACGACCTCCCGCCCCCTTTCGACAACATCCGCCTGCTACTCAACAACGCAGGGGTGGCACTGGGCAAGGGGCCGGCCCAGGAGGCCAGCCTGGACGACTGGCATGCCATGATCGATACCAATATCAAGGGTCTGGTCAGCGTGACCCGCCTGCTTCTGCCCAGGCTGATCGCCCACGGCGAAGGTGCCACGGTGATCAACATCGGCTCCATTGCCGGGCACACACCCTACCCCGGCGGTCACGTCTACGGTGCCTCGAAGGCGTTCGTCGAGCAGTTCAGCTACAACCTGCGCTGTGACCTGAGCGGTACCGGTGTGCGTGTCACCGACCTGGCACCCGGCATGACCGAGAGCGAATTCACCCTGGTTCGCATGAAGGGCGATCAGGACAAGGCCGATGGCTACTATGAGGCACCCGCGCGCTCCAGCCAATCGACGTGGCCGAGCAGGCCCTGCATATCGCCGAGCTCCCGCCCACGTCAACATCACGCGCCTCGAGGTCGCCCCGCTGTGCCAACAGTGGTCACCCTTCACCATCGTCCGCGACAGCTGAACCGGCTCAGGCAGGCGCAGTAAGATGGTCCACCAGGTGTCGCGCGATCACCGGGAGGCCATCGTACTGCCTGACGCCAATCACCAGTTCACGCCTGGCCCACTCATCGCTCAGGGGTATGCTGCACAGCTGCAGGTCTCGCAGGTCTCGATAGATGGTCTGCTCCGGCAGCACGCCGACCCCCATGCCATGGTGGATCATGCGGCAAATGGCATCGAAGCTGCGCACCTGAATGCGCATGCGCAGCGTCTTGCCCTCGCGACCTGCCTGCTCATGCAGCAGGGACTGCAGGGAGGTGTCCTGCTGAAGACCAATGAAATCGTACTCGGTGGCCTCGTGAAGCTGGATCGACTGCCGCTCAGCCAGCGGATGATCGCGCGATGTCATCAACACCAGCCTGTCACTGCGATAGGGCAGCAGCTGAAGGGTGTCGCAGGGTACGTGCCCGGCGAAGATGCCCACGTCGGTCAGGCCATCGCGAACGGCCGCTATCACTTCCGAGCTGATACGCTCCTGGAGGTCGATCTTGATCTCCGGGTAGAGGCGGGAGAAGGCGCTGAGGTCCTGAGGGAGAAAGGCGATGATGGCCGAGGTATTGGAGTGGATGCGCACATGCCCCCGGACTCCCTCTCCATATTCGCTCAACTCCGCTCGCAGGCGCTCGATATCCTCGAGAATCCGCCGGGCGTGATGCAGAAAGGCATGCCCGGCCGGCGTCAGCTCCACCCCCCGTGGCCTTCGGTAGAGCAGCGAGGTACCCACCAGCGACTCGAGATCGCTGATGCGCTTGCTCACCGCCGCCAGTGCCATGTGCTCTCGCTCTGCCGCTGCGGTGAGCCGTCCTTCATCGGCAATCGACACGAAGAGCTTGAGCGTCACGAAATCGAAGCGTCGCACGGCTTGGCATCCTCCGGGCCGGTCACAGGGCAATCAGGTAATCTTACGTCATGTCTTCGTCATGGACGAACCCTGTCTTCCCTTTTCCTGAATTGTTGCCACCGTTGGCGTATCGCATCCTGACTGGCATCCGCGCAAGGAGTGCTTACCATGACGAACCCACAAGACCGGCGCTTGCCACTTGAAGACTTGAAGGTTCTGGAGCTCGGCCAGCTGATCGCCGGTCCCTTTGCCACCAAGCTCCTCGGCGAATTCGGTGCCGACGTGATCAAGTTCGAGCCACCGGGCACCGGCGACCCGCTTCGCAAATGGCGAATGATCGAGGAGGATACCTCGCTCTGGTGGCACGTTCAGACCCGCAACAAGCGCTCCCTTTCGCTGGATCTGCGCAGCGAGGAAGGCCAGGCCCTGGTACGCCGTCTCGCCACCGAGGCCGACGTGCTGGTGGAGAACTTTCGCCCCGGCACCCTGGAGGGCTGGGGGCTGGGCTGGGATAAGCTCTCGGCCCTCAACCCGGCGCTGATCATGGTACGCGTCTCCGGCTACGGGCAGACCGGCCCCTACCGGGACAAGCCCGGTTTCGGCGTCATCGGCGAAGCCATGGGGGGCCTGCGCTACCTCACCGGTCATCCGGGCGAACCTCGGTGCGGGTGGGGGTCAGCATCGGTGACTCGCTCTCTGCCCTTTACGCCGTCATCGGCACCCTGCTGGCATTGCAGGAGCGCGCCCGCAGCGGGCTGGGCCAGGTCATCGACGTCGCCCTCTACGAATCGGTCTTCGCCATGATGGAGAGCCTGCTGCCGGAATATGACGCCAGTGGGGAAATTCGCCAGCCAGCGGCAGCGCCCTGCCCGGGATCACCCCCTCCAATGCCTATCGCTGTCGAAACGGCGACTATGTGCTCATTGCCGGCAACGGCGACAGCATCTTCAAGCGCCTGATGGGAGTGATCGACCGGGAGGACCTGGCCCGGGATACGGATCTCGCCCATAACGACGGACGCAGCCGGCATGCCGACCTCATCGACAGCGCGATCGAGGCATGGACCCAGGCACGCTCCCGCGACGAGATCATCGAAAAGCTGGAGGCCGCCCGGGTCCCCGTGGGCTACCCCTATACGGCAGCCGATATCGCCAGCGACCCCCACTACCTCGCCCGGGAGATGATACAGACCTTCGTCCGGCCCAACGGCAAGCCGCTCAAGGTACCCGGCGTACTCCCCAAGCTGAGTGCCACGCCCGGACGGCTCGGAAATGGCGGTCCCGCCTGGGACAGCACACCGACGAAGTATTGGACGAGCTGGGTATCGACGACGAGACCCGGGCCAAGTTGCGGCAGGCCGGCATCATCTGAACAAGCCACAGGAGGCTCCATGGCACGCCTACAGATCAACGAGGTAGCACCCCGAGACGGCTTGCAGATCGAAGCCGCCTTCGTCCCCACCGCAGACAAGATACGCCTGATCGATACCCTTTCGGCCACGGGACTGGCTCGCATCGAGGCGACATCGTTTACCTCGCCGAAGGCCATTCCTCAGCTGAAGGACGCCGAGGAGGTCGTACGCGGCATCCTGCGCCGGGAGGCGGTGGGCATCACCGTACTGGTGCCCAACCTGCGCGGCTGCGAACGTGCGCTCTCCTGCCAGGTGGATGAAATCAACCTGGTGATGTCGTCGAGCGACTCCCACGGCCTGGCCAACTTGCGCATGACACCGGCCGAGTCACTGGAGCGGTTCAGAACCATCCTCGAGTCCACCGCCGGTCGCGGCGTCTTCGTCAACGCCTCCCTCTCCACCGCCTTCGGCTGCCCCTTCGAGGGCGAGGTGCCCCCGGCACGCGTATACGAGCTGGTCGGGAAACTGATCGCTATCGGCGTCGACGGCATCACGCTGTGCGACACCACCGGCATGGCCAATCCGGCACAGGTAGAAAAGCTGTGCAAGGACGTGCTGGCTCGCTGGCCCGGGACGCCCTTCACGCTGCATTTCCACAATACCCGAGGCATGGGGCTGGCCAATGCCCTCGCCGCCTGGCAGGCCGGTATCACACGCTTCGATGCCTCGCTGGGCGGGCTGGGGGGCTGTCCTTACGCCCCCGGGGCCACCGGCAACGTCTGCACCGAGGACCTGGTGCACATGTTCGAACAGATGGGGGTCGATACCGGCGTCGACCTGGACGCCCTGCTGGCCGTATCGGCCACCCTGCCCRCCCTGGTAGGCCATGACACGCCCGGGCAGGTGGTCAAGGCGGGGAAGGCGGATCGCCGCTATCCCATGCCGAGCCGCTAGGGGACGGTCTCGCCGATCCCCTGCACCACATAATCCCGGGCCACGCCGATATGGTAGTCGACTGCCTCGCGGCAGCGTTCGGGATCCCCGCTGGCCAGGGCGTCGAGCAGCAGCCAATGGGACGTCGAGATACTGTCGGGGTCGGCATGGGTCTTGCCGATCAGGGCGATGCAGAGACGCAGCTCGTGGGTGATGTCATCGAACGCCTTGAGCAGGCGTCGATTACCGGAAAACGAGATCACCATGCGGTGGAAGACCAGGTCCTCCTCGATCTTGCGGCTCTCGCTGTCGCCGCTGGCGACCTCGCACATGACTTCCACCTGGTTGCGCAGCCTCTCCTCCTTGTCGGCATCGAAATTCTCCACCAGGCGCGCATGGCATGCCTCTCCAGGCACAGGCGGAGATCGAAGATGTCGTTGAGTTCGGCGGCATCCAGGGCGCGGACGAAGAAGCCTCGCCGGGGCTGGGACACGAGCAGTCCACGGCTTTCCAGCAGGCGCGCCGCCTCGCGTACCGGCGCGCGACTGACGCCCAGGTCGCGAGCCAACTGTACCTCGGACAAGCGTTCCCCGGGGGCAAACTTCTGGCCGATGATCGCCTGGGTGAGGTAATCGGCGACTTGCTCCACCAGGTTCCGCTGCTGAATGAACGTGGAATCACCTATCGCGTTGCTTGAAGACATGCTGACTAGGCTCTTGGAAGAGATGTTGAGCCTAGAGTATGACCCAAGCAGAGTATCTGTCGACCGTCGATTGCCGACTGTCGACAGCTTCGATTACCGCTGCTATGGTCAATAGGACTGCTCAAGAATGCCATCAACCTCTCGGCATCGATAAAACAAGACAGCAATGACAAAACAAGAAGGAACGCGATAATGATGATGAAGACACCGTTGGCCACCGCCATCGCCGCCTTGGCCTTTACTTCCACGTTCGCCCTCGCCGAGGAGCCCAGGTCCGGCGGCACCATCAACACCATCATCCAACCCGAACCACCGGGCCTGGTGCTGGGCATGGTCCAGAACGCACCGACCCGGGTCGTGGCCGGCAATATCTATGAGGGCCTGCTGCGCTACAGCACCGACCTGGAGCCACAACCGCAGCTGGCCGAATCCTGGGATGTCAGCGATGACGGCCTGACCTGGACCTTCCATCTGCGTGAAGGCGTACTCTGGCACGACGGCGAGCCGTTCACCGCCGCCGACGTGGTCTTCTCCGCTGACGTCTTCCACCGCGAGTTGAACCCCAGTGCCCGCGCCGTCCTCCAGCACGTCGAAAGCATCGAGGCGACAGACGATCATACGGTGGTCTTCACTCTCTCCGATCCCTTCGGTCCCTTCCTGCTCTCCTTCGAAGCCGGCACTTTCACGATGATCCCCAAGCATCTCTATGAAGGCACCGACTTCCGCGACAACGAACACAACAACCACCCCATCGGCACAGGGGCCTTCAAGTTCGAGAACTGGGACCGCGGCACCGTCATCCAGCTGATCCGCAATGACGACTACTACGAGGACGACCTGCCTTACCTGGACGGCATCAACTGGCACATCATCCCCGATGGTGCCTCCCGCGCCGTAGCGTATGAAAACGGCACCGTCGATGTACTGCCCAACGGCACCGTGGAAAATTTCGACATCCCGCGCCTGGCAGCCCTGGACAACACCTGCATCACCGACGAAGGCCACGAGTACTTCAGCCCCTTCGCCATGCTGTGGATGAACAACCGTGAAGGTCCCACTGCCGACAAGCGCTTCCGCCAGGCGGTGATGTATGCCATGGATCGCGAGTTCGCTCATGAAGTGCTGTGGAACGAACTCGGTAACGTGCCGCTTTCCGCCTTCGGTTCCAATGCCCGCTTCCAGAACGACGAGCTTGACCCCTACGACCACAACCCGGAACGCGCCCGTGAGCTGCTCGACGAGATGGGCTATGACGGCGAGGAAGTACGCCTGCTGCCGCTGCCCTACGGCGAGACCTGGACCCGCTGGGCTGAGGCAGTACAGCAGAACCTGCGCGAAGTGGGTGTCAACGTACGGACCCAGTCCACCGATGTGGGCGGCTGGAACCAGCGTCTCTCAGAGTGGGACTACGATCTAGCCTTCACCTTCCTCTACCAGTACGGCGATCCGGCCCTGGGCATCACGCGCTCCTACCTCTCGGACAACATCGAGAAGGGCTCGCCCTGGAACAACGTCGGGGGCTACGAGAACGAGCGGGTCGACGAGCTCTTCAACGCGGCCGCCACTGCCTTCCCCGATGAAGAGCGTGAAGCCCTCTACCACGAAGCCCAGGAAATCCTCCACGAGGACGTACCGGTGGGCTGGCTGATGGAGCTCGGCTTCCCGACCATCTACCGCTGTGACGTGAAGAACCTGATCACTTCCGGCGTAGGGGTCAACGACGGTTTCAAGGACGCCTGGCTCGACCGCTAGTTTGTTAGCCCACCAAGCGGGGGCGGCCTGGCCGCCCCCGCTGTTCCCGGTAAGCACTGATCGAAAGCACTGATCGATGGGCGACGTCCGAGCGCGACATGGATCAGGGCTTTCATCCGATTGTTGAGGCTCCCGCATGCTCTATGCACGCTTGATCCTGATGCGGCTGCTCAAGGCCGTCGTCGTCCTGTTCATGATCGTCATCTTCAATTTCTTCCTGATCCAGATGGCCCCCGGCGACCCCGCCGCTATCCTGGCCGGCGAGGCCGGCGCTACAGATCAGGAGTTCCTGCGCCAGCTACGCGAGCGCTTCGGCCTCGACCAGCCCCTCTATGTCCAGCTGTGGCGCTATGTCTCCGGCATCGCCATGCTCGATTTCGGTTTCTCCTATCGTCAGCAGATGCCGGTCCTGGATCTGATCCTGGCTCGCCTGCCCGCCACCCTTCTGCTCACCGGCACGGCCTTCGTCCTGTCGCTGGCACTCGGCATCCTGGCCGGTTCCATGGCGGCAGCCCGGGTCAAGAAGCCCTCCGGCTCGCTGATCATGCACTTGCCCTGATCTTCTACGCCACTCCGCTGTTCTGGGTGGCACTGATGGCAGTTCTGCTGTTCTCGGTCTATCTCGACTGGTTGCCCGCCTACGGCATGTACACCGTGGGGGCGGGGCTCGACGGCTTCGCCTGGTGCTCGACGTGGCCAAGCACCTGGTCCTGCCCGCCACCACCCTGGCGCTCTTCTTCATGGCCATTTATACCCGCATGACCCGTGCGTCCATGCTCGAGGCCAGCCAGCAGGACTATGTCAAGACCGCCCGCGCCAAGGGCCTCAGTCCACGGGTGATTCAGCGACGGCATATCCTGCGCAATGCCTTGCTTCCCATCATCACTCTCGCCGGCCTGCAGGCGGGCCAGATGGTGGGCGGCGCCATCCTCACCGAGACCGTGTTCGCCTGGCCCGGCATCGGCCGCCTGATGTACGAGGCATTGATGCAGCGCGACTACAACCTGCTGTTGGGCATCTTCTTCTTCTCCGCCGCCCTGGTCATCGTCTTCAACATCATCACCGACCTGGTCTATCGCCTGGCGGACCCGCGTATCAAGGAGGCTCATGAGCTTCTTCGCCCGTTTCGCCCAGAATCGGGGTGCCCTGATCGGCCTGATCATCCTGATGACGATCATCCTCATGGCCATACTCGCCCCCTTTCTCTATCCCGAATCCCCCTGGCGCATGGTCCAGCGCCCCTTCCTGGCACCCATGGAGGTGGAAGGCTTCCTGCTGGGTACCGACACCATGGGGCGTAACGTCGCCGCCGGCATCATGCACGGCGCATGGGTGTCGCTGCTGATCGGTCTCGTCTCGACGACCGTGGCACTGGCGATCGGTGTACCCCTGGGCGCCATTGCCGGCTACTACGGCGGGCTGATCGACGATGGGCTGATGCGTTTCACCGAGTTCTTCCAAACCATTCCCAACTTCGCCCTGGCCATCGTACTGGTAGCGATCATGCAGCCCAGCGTGACCTCCATCGTACTGGCCATCGCCATCGTCAGCTGGCCGCCGGTGGCTCGCCTGGTACGGGCCGAGTTCATGTCGCTGCGTAACCGCGAATATGTGGAAGCGGCCAGACTCGTGGGCCAGACCAACCGCACCATCATCCTGCGCCAGATCCTGCCCAACACCCTGTCGCCGATCATCGTGCTCGCCTCCCTGATGGTGGCCACCGCCATCCTGCTCGAGTCGGCGCTCTCCTTCCTGGGTCTCGGCGACCCCAACGTGATGTCCTGGGGCTACATGATCGGCGCCGCGCGGACCGTGATCCGCCAGGCCTGGTGGCTGAGCTTCTTCCCCGGTCTCGCCATCCTGCTGACGGTGCTGGCACTCAACCTGGTGGGCGAGGGTCTCGATGACGCCCTGAACCCGAAACTTTCCCGCGAACGCTCGTAAGCGCCGGACCGCCAAGAAGGAGAGTTCCATGAGTGAACCCGTACTGAGCATTCGCGGCCTGACCATCGCACTGCCCAAGGGCGCCGATCGCCCCTACGCCGTGGAGGATGTCAGCTACGACGTGGCACGCGGCGAGATCATGTGCGTGGTGGGTGAGTCCGGCTCGGGCAAGTCCATGGCGGCCAACGCCCTGATGGGCCTGCTGCCCAAGGGGGTGCGCCCCACCGCCGGCGAAGTGATCTTCGACGGCCAGGACCTGTTGACGCTGACCGAGAAACAGCACCGCAAGCTGCGCGGCCTGCACATCGGCATGATCTTCCAGGAGCCATGACGGCCCTGAACCCGCTCATGCGGTCGGTGCCAG
>NZ_AZQX01000392.1:0-12058 GCF_000568385.1 Halomonas sp. BC04 | reverse complement strand
CAGCGAGGTCCTCGCCGGGCTCGAGCTCGCCACCTGGCGCGCCGCCCTGGACCACCCGCTGCTGATCGCCGACGCCGCCACCGGTAACCCAGGCAACACCCCGCTGGTACGCGCCGAGCACAACGGCAACACGCGGCTCTACCTGCGCCGCTACTGGCAGTACGAGCAGGATATCCGCCACCTGATCTCGGCAAGACTCGGCACAAGCGACGAACTCTGTAGGAGGAAGCTTCAGCTCACGACTGGCGCCGACAGGCGCCCGGATAACGTCACCGACACCGCACGCTTCGCCAC
The DNA here is from genome assembly GCF_000568385.1 of Halomonas sp. BC04. NCBI lineage: Bacteria > Pseudomonadati > Pseudomonadota > Gammaproteobacteria > Oceanospirillales > Halomonadaceae > Halomonas > Halomonas sp. BC04. Next base: position 11,764 of record NZ_AZQX01000392.1, on the reverse strand, counting down.
CGCCCTCGACGGGCTGTTCCCTGTGCCCCCGGTTGGCCCGGAACCCGACTGGCAAAAAACCGCCTGCGCCCTCACCGCCCAGGCCCACTTCGCCGTGATCACCGGCGGCCCCGGCACCGGCAAGACCACCACCGTGGTCAAGCTGCTCGCCCTGCTGCAGGCGCTGGCCCTGGGCGAAACCGACTCGCCACGCCCGCTGCGCATCCGCCTGGCCGCCCCCACCGGCAAGGCCGCCGCACGGCTCAACGAATCCATCGCCAAGCAGGTGCAGGGCCTCTCACTGGTGGAACTGGCCAGCGCCGTGGGCCAACAGGGTGTGGATATCTCAACCCTGCGCGACAGCATTCCCACTGAGGTGACCACGCTGCATCGACTGCTGGGATCGCGGCCGGATACCCGCCACTTCCGTCACCACGCCGGCAACCCGCTGGCGCTGGACGCCCTGGTGATCGACGAAGCCTCCATGGTGGATATCGAGATGATGGCCGCCGTGCTCACCGCCCTGCCTCCCAGGGCGCGGCTGATCCTGCTCGGCGACAAGGACCAGCTCGCCTCGGTGGAGGCCGGTGCCGTGCTCGGCGACCTGTGCCAGCGCGCCGAAGGCGGCCACTACACCCCCGCCACCGCCGAGTGGCTGGAAGCCGTGACCGGCACGCCGATTCCCGAGCAGTACAAGGACACCGACGGCCAGCCGCTGGACCAGGCCATCGCCATGCTGCGGGTAAGCCACCGCTTCGATGCCAGCAGCGGCATCGGCCAGCTCGCCGAAGCGGTCAACCGCCCGCTTGGTGCCGAGCACGGGCCGAAAGAGAAGAAACGTGCAGTAAGCGATGTCTTCAAAAAAGATTTCGCCGACCTCGCCCGGCTGCGCCTGGCAGACGCCGACGACCCGGCCCTGGACCGCCTGATGGTCAACGGCAACCCGGCTGGCTTTACCAACCAGGGCGAAGGCCGCCACGACCGCCGCGGTGACTCCATCGCTCCACCGCTGGGCTACCGGCACTATCTTGAGGTAATGCAGCAGCAGCGCCCAACGCAGACCAGCTTTGGCGAAGAGGAAGCACGAAAGCCCTTCGACGACTGGGCTCGCACCGTGCTCGACGCCCACGGCCACTTCCAACTGCTCTGCGCACTAAGAAAAGGCCCCTGGGGCATTGCCGGCCTCAACCCGCGCATCGGCCGAGCACTGCGCCGCGCCGGACTGCTCCAGGCCAGCGACCGGGAGCTGGAACAGGGCTGGTTCGAAGGCCGCCCGGTGCTCGTCACCCGCAACGACTACGGCCTGGGGCTGATGAACGGCGATATCGGCATCACCCTCGCCGTGCCCGATGCCCGCAACACAGCGCAACAGCCCGGCCGCAGCCTACTACGCGTCGCCTTCCCCGCCAGCGACGGCAGCGGCGACATCAAATGGGTACTGCCCAGCCGCCTGCAGGCAGTAGAAACCGTCTTCGCCATGACGGTACACAAATCCCAGGGCTCGGAATTCACCCATACCGCCCTGCTGCTCCCCGATGCCCCCAACCCCATCCTCACCCGTGAGCTGGTCTACACCGGCATCACCCGTGCCAAGCACTGGCTGACGCTGGTGGAGACGGGACGCGGGATGCTGGATGAGGCGGTGACGAGGGAGGTGGTCAGGGTGAGTGGGCTGGGAGTTAAGTAGCAGTAGCAGTAGCAAGTCTTTAATGTTTATCATAAGCACAACTTGTTTAATAACCGACTACTAAGGATTGCGCATGGACATGGATAAAAAATGGGAACAACTCCTCAACCAAGGAAGAAGAAAATATGATGCCAGGGGAGATTCCAATACAAATGATGATACTGAACCTACTAGGACTGAGATTGAGCGGGACTACGACAGAATACTTTTTTCAACACCTGTTAGACGGCTTGGAGACAAAACCCAGGTTTTCCCATTAGACAACAATGACAGCGTACGCAACCGGCTTACGCACTCACATGAAGTATCGAATTTAGCTCGTAGTATTGGCGTGGCTTTAGTCCACAAACATGGTATAGCTAAGGATATTCCCGGTGCATGTAGGAACATACCGGCTCTGTTGGCAGCTATCGGCCTAGTTCATGACTTAGGCAACCCGCCTTTTGGCCACCAAGGCGAAGCTGCCATACAGAGTTGGTTCACGGACAACAGCGACAAATTAACCAAGGACAAAAGCGAAAATGAAGTCATTAGCAAAAAACTTTACGATGATTTCCTAAATTTCGAGGGAAACGCACAAGGCTTCCGACTGGTAACAAGACTTCAACTCCTCAACGATAACTTCGGCTTAGACCTAACTTATGCGACCTTGTCAGCAATGATGAAATACCCGATTCCAGTCTCGAAAGTTGATAAAAGAAAAGGGGTTTCCCATAAGAAATTTGGCTACTTCTTCTCCGAAGAAAAAATTGCACAGGAAATTCTTAATAAGGTTGGGTTATCAGAAGGGCAACGCCACCCGTTAGCTTATTTAATGGAAGCTTGTGATGACATTGCGTATGCAGTTTTAGATATTGAAGATGCCGTTAAAAAGGGGCTCGCCTCATTTTCAGATTTGATTGCCTACCTTGACCATCATGGAAATGGGGATCACCTAATTATGGAGCTAATAAAAGAAAGCGAGGAAAAACATAAAGAATACAGAAAGTCCGACCTATCACCTAATGAGCTTAACGATGTCTCAATGCAAAGATTCCGCGTCTTTGCTATTGGAAAAATGGTGCAGGCAGTCACCCAAACTTTTACTGAAAACTCGGGGAGTTATATTTTAGGTTCAGCAACTAAACCCATACTGGAATCATCCAAGGCGGAAAAACTAAGGCAATTACTAGGAGACTTTTCTATAATCCACGCTTTTCAGCATAGATCTGTTTTAGAAATTGAGCTAAGAGGACATAATACAATACACTCTCTAATGGATTGTTTCTGGGAGGCGATACGAGAGACCGACCCGGATCACCCTAAAAAAATACACAGCGCCCCACCCTTTTCTCGCTACGTTTATACAAGAATATCGGAAAACTATCGTCGTGTTTACACAGACCCTGCTTTTGAAATAAAGCAACTGCCGTTGCGATATAGACAGCTCATGCTTCTAACTGATATGATATCGGGCATGACAGATTCCTATGCCATGAGCTTACTAGAAGAGTTCAACTCCTTCAGATGACACTTGATACACTGAAAAACAGGATCACACAGTATCTTAAAAGTGATGCTTGGCACCGCCCAAAACAGCTCAATGTTTTGGAGAACTTGTGGTCACACCTACCCAACAGTGTAATATTTGGAGGAATGATAAGGGACTTCTCTTTAGATCTTGCCCGGGAATTTCATTCAGATATTGACATAGTTACCCTCGGGTCATCAAAAAAACTAGAGAGCGTTTTACGCCCCTACTCACCCACCAAAAATAAGTTCGGCGGGTATAGATTTCAAAGCCATGGCTACGTCTATGATGTGTGGTCACTTAATGACACCTGGGCGGTAAAAAACAAGTTAATAGTTGCAAATGATTTTCAGGACCTATGCAAGACCACTTTCTTCAACTTAGATGCGATCGCATTAGATTACAAGGAAAAAGTGATATATACAGCCCCTTGCTTTGAAGAGGGGCTATATAAAAAAAATCTTGAAATTAACTTTCCAGAACACCCTCATCCATCAAAGATGGCAAAAAGAGCAATTTACGTAGCAGCAAAAAAACAGTTATCGATAGGGCCGGATCTAGCAAAATACATATTGCAAAATATTAAACTGGGAGCAAATGATTCCTTTTACCTTAGAATCAAAGAAAGCCTTGAGAAACACGTAAAACACAACCCGACTAAAGAGTTTACGCCTCTTGAGCAGTTATCTCTCGACATTCATTAGGCTCGCGCCATGATATTCATCTGGGCAAAAAAAGACGCGACAATTCCTCACCACATAAGGTACCATAATTATTAGTACAAAAGCATCGCGAACTACACTTCCGCATTATAACATTAACTTCAGGACTTAAATTGGCAGCTGCGGCGCTGGATATCGCTCTCTCAGCAAGACCAAATAAGCTAGTTCCATCATTTAAGTCAATCATCGGATGGTCTATAATTATTTCATTCAAATAGTCAAACAATATTGGACTTCTAGGCTTTCTAATCGTTACCATCTTCCTTTGTAATTCGTAGTTATCCCATGTTTCACGAAGCTCTTGGACAGACTGAAAATATTTTTCTCCAGGAGGTGCTTCGCTAGACCAATAAATAGGGTTATTTTTCGTAATCCAAATATCAACGTCATCATGAAGCAAGAAATTTAAATTAAATTTGAATAGCACTGGTCCGTAAATATTCTGCCTCGGAAAGTGCCCGTGCAAGTCAACAATATCTAAGAAAACATCGTCCCATACGTCAAACCTTACATCAACATTGTCAGAAGATTGCGGCGTCTGGTATAGCCCTCTAATAACCACACCGCCTCTTGAGATGAGGCCTCCATTTTCGATATAAGTCATAGAAGTAGCCACTGTATTGGCATGGTACAGGCCACTGACTCTCCTCTCTCTTGATAGCAAATTATACAGATCTCTGTTATCCAGCTTCATACGCCCTCTATTAAGAATTATTATCACTTAAGGCTCTTTCAGAGCTTCAACCGCTCGCCATATCGCATAATTAAATGTCTATATTATAGACTAGCACCAAAGCATGATGTGTCCCATGACAAGAGTCAATATACTCCTTCGAAAGCTAGAGCGCTACGAGCCAGGAAAGCGAACCTCTCTAATCACCCGGCATATATATTACACTTCAAACATCGGCGCAGCTTTACTGAGTACGAGTGCTTTGACTTTCTGCATTTTTTAGAATGCTGTATCAAGTTCCACTCCTCGGCTACCCAAGAAATCAATAACATCTGAGAATAGTTCTGATGTGGATTTTCCTCCAGACGTTCTATATATCAAGTGGTCAATTGAAAATCTGTAACACTGAGCCTTTCTAGGATTATAAAACCCTGCGTACTTCCAACGCTGTCGCCCTGTAGAGTGTTGCAGAGCCAAATAGATCAAAAGTTGTTTAATATCCTTCCCCGCTATATTTCTAGAGACGGTTTTTACTTCGTAAAGAGTTTCATCAATTGATAGATCAGCCTTACATAAACCAAGAAATCCGGCGCCTGCCACCTGTGGAGAGAATTCAATATCATCCGCTTTTCGTGTTTCGATAAAATAGTCATACTGTTCTGCTAAAGTGAAAGACTCTTCGACCTCATTTTCATTTAAAACAATAACCCCATTGCCAGCTTCATATTTTTTAAGAAAAGATGTTGCGCCAATATATGCAGCTTCAACATTACTTTTATCAAGCTTTAACTCATCTATCCACAGTGACTTTTCATGTGCTCGCATTGCTAATTGAAAAGCGAATTCTGCGACCAAGTCATGCTTTTCTACCTGAGGACCAATAGGTACTCGCCTTATTTTAGTTTGATGATATTCTGTCAGATCAATTAAGCTTACTTCATTAAACACCCGAACAAAAGACGGGGTTAAGAGTGGTAATGATTCACTCCAAAACCCTTTGAACTCAGACGCAATATTTTTTTCAGAAATCATAATGGGAACTTCATATTTTTCTGGAATCTATTTGAGTACCAGTCTCTAATAATTTTCTCAGGTTCACCCCACGTGTCTTTTGTGTGTGTTCGCCAATGCTTGCCTTCATCACCCAAGGAATACGATGCAATTATTAGAGCCCTCTTTTCCCATTCAGTGAAACCGCCATAATGACCTTTAATATCGGTAAGCCAATAATGGCACTCCCAACTCGCCATAACCATTATCACCTGCCTCTTTATTAAAGGCTTCGTTGTTTTATCAAAAATATCTATAAGTATTTCTTCTTTAGAAAGTGATCTTCGCCTCGACAGTGCCAACACATAATAACTTATGTTCAAGTCAACACTTAGAAGTTGAGAATCTGACTCATAGAGAGCAACTAATTGTTTGTCTACAAAGTCTTTTCCATAATTTGGTATATCATCATAAACACCTTTTATCGCCCTCATCACAAGGACGAACACAGGTGACAGCACTGTCAGGTTGTCTTCTTGCAGAAGAGTAGATATCGCCCCATATTGCTCATGAGGTTCTAAGGCATAAATTGCATTTATTGCTTGCTTTGTAACAGTTGCGTCTATTGTTGTTTTTGAAACCTCTCTTCCCAAAATCCCAATAATATCTACATCTTTCACTGCCGACTTTAGGGCTTCATAATCTTCATCCGCGGTATCAGAGTAAGGGTCGTAGCGTAAAGAAATATTTAGTAGCTTTTGCTCTTCCTCTGCTAACGGATCCTGATTGTCAGCAGGATCCAACATTCTTGCAGTTTCTCTGAATTCTTCGGTTGTTATTATTTTTGTTTTTTTCTTCTGTAGTGACAAGCCTTCGTTGTGTAACTTCTCTGAAATAAGCACTAAAATCTTATAAGCTTCAGACTTACTTTCGCAAAATATACAATAATCATCTGCATATCGACAAAACTTAATATTTCTTCTAGAAAGCTGAAGATCAGTCGTAACTAGTGCCAGTTCGGCCAATATTCGTGATGCGGGACCGCCGACTGGTAGGCCATATGAAACATTCTTCGAGAATGAAAATAGTAAGTCCATTATTCGTTTAGGAGTTTCCCCTGCATTCGGGAGCCTACGGAGGGCATTGTCAATTCTATGATGGTAGATTCTTGGATAAAAATCAGCTATGTCAGTAACCACAACAAACTGATACTCATCGCTTAGCTCTAAACCCCTTTGCTTATAATCTCGCCATGTGCTTGGCCGAAAAAGTTTAGCTGTTGCATGTTCCCAACAGTACCTATAAGAGTAAACAGAATTACTTTCTTCAGGCACTCTAGAGGCTTCAATTTGCTCAGCAATTGAAATAACTAATGCCAGATAATACGCGTTCCAGAATGGTTCTATTTGTGTGGCCCATCTGAATCCAGTGTACCCAACCTGGGTCAATGTTTCTAATATTGAAGGTGGGGACTGAGCCATGTAGTCATCAAAGTTAGAGTGGATATCTAACAAGAGTTTTTTACACTCTTCTGGATTGTCGAAAAATACATGCGTCTCAAAAGGGAAAGGGAAGACATCTGTATCGCCATGCCGAGCAATATTTTGAATTGCTAGATCTATTGCTTCTTCAATCTTCATTCATATTCCTTTTGATGCACATTCTTGCCGTAGAAATGCTGAACAGTTATGCCACAGCTCAATCACATCTCAGTCTATTGAAATCCTATGAGATTAAGTATATATACCCCATCATCGTGCATGCTGCATATACCCTATGATCTTACTTGCTGCCTTTTCCTGCACGTCCGCTTTAGGTTGCAAACCGTTATTAGTCATCACCCTCATAAAACGCAAGCCTCTCCGCAATTTCCGCTATCCCCTCTGCCGGCTGCTCATAACTCCACGCCACGTCCTCGTGTTCACCAAACGAAAAGTACGCGGCATCGCCCTTGAAGGGGCAGTGGGTCGCTGTTTCGGAGCGGGTAAGCAAGTCCATCCTTACGTCGTCGCGGTGAATATACTGCCGCGGTGGGTAGCCGCGTTCGCGGAGTTCGATGACGCGGGTGGAGTCGGCAAGCAGGGTGCCATCGATGATGACTCGCACGCGTCGGGCGTGCGGGAGCAGGGTGATACGGGGCTCGCTGGAAGCCGTTGGCATAGCGCCATCCCATTACGTATAGGCTTTGTCGTTATACTGTTATGAGATTCAGCCTAGCACCCAAAGCTGATTAGTCCCATTCTGGCCATCAACGGATGCTTCGAGATCCGCTCTACGGGCTGGCGACGGGATAGGGGAAATGCATGCAGCCATTGGATAGCCAGAAGGCCACCCCCTATACGGGTTGGCGCCGTCGCCTTTACCTGATGCTCGAGCCCACCGCTCGTGACTCCCCTGGCTATCGATCACCAACCGCTTGATAGCCGTGCTGATCATCCTCGCCACGGCACTGACCATTCTGGAGACGGAGCCGCTGGTCCGAGCGCTGGCTCCCAGCATCTTCGTCACCACCGAGGCTGCGCTGGCGCTGGCTTTTCTGGTCGAGTACGTCACACGTGTGATCGCGGCTGGCGAAGATCCTCGCTATCACGGGCTGGCTGGGCGCCTGCGCTTTATGGTCAGCCCATGGGCGATCATCGACCTGCTGGCGATTCTGCCGTTCTTCCTGACCATGGGGGCGGTCAACGCCTTCGCCTTGCGCCTGCTCAAACTGATCCGGTTACTCAGGCTCGCGCGCCTGGGGCGCTTCTCCAACGCCATCGGCGATCTCTATCAGGCGGTGCGCGGGCGGCGCTACGAACTCACGGTGAGCCTGATGGTGGCGGTGGCATTGCTGATCGTCACCAGCAGCGTGATCTATGTCCTGGAAGCCAGCCATCAACCGAGGCCTTCGGGAGTATTCCCAGAGCGCTCTGGTGGAGCGTGGCCACACTCACGACCGTGGGGTACGGGGACGTAACGCCGGTGACCGCAGTTGGCCAGCTGTTTGCGGGCCTGACCGCCATCGTCGGCATCGGCATGATCGCCATGCCGACCGGCATCCTGGCGGCAGCCTTCAGCGATGCCATGCAGAGACGTCGGGACCAGGCTGAAAACGACAATAACGAGTAACAAGACAGGGAGCGGGGAATGGCACTTCGATTTCGACGGCGCATCCGTATCGCCCCAGGCATTAGCCTGAACCTCAGCAAAAGCGGGATCGGAGGGCAACCAGCGCCCAGGCAGAGGCCAGCCGCCTGCAGGCGGTAGAAACCGTCTCCGCTATGACGGTACACAAATCCCAGGGCTCGGAATTCACCCACACCGCCCTGCTCCTCCCCGATGCCCCTAACCCTATCCTCACCCGAGAGCCGGTCTACACCGGCATCACCCGCGCAAGAGATTGGCTCACTATAGTGGAGACAGGCCGCGGGATGCTGGATGAGGCGGTGACGAGGGAGGTGATAAGGGTGAGTGGGTTGTAGGAATTGCAATCTTGGCGATCTTCGGCCAAACGAAAAGTACGCGGCGTCGCCCTTGAAGGAGCAATGAGTCACGGTGCCAGACCATTAGGATACGCTGTTATGCACTGGCGGGAGCCATCGTTTTTTTGGTAGTATCCGAGCAGCCTATGAGGACAGCATCGATATAATAGACCAGAAGGAATCTGGGGCATGGATTACTACGATAGGGAATACGTATCTGCAGCTATTAACTATTTTTGGGGAGACGGCACAGCATCGGCTCAGTCAGTAAATGAGAGAGCTGCAGAGGTGGTTTACAAAGCAATCTCTGAAGCGCAGGTGTGTTCTGAATCCATGGACCTCGTCCCAAGGCCCAGCGGTATCAAGCCGGGGAGGTCATACATTGTTAAACAAATTGCAAATATTGGCAAGAACATAGTTGCTGGAAACACATCCATTTACCATGTTTGCAAGGTCAGAATTAGCGTAAGCTATAAAACAGAAATAACCATGGCGTTACAAGGAATTTGAAATGTTAAAACTCGGGCTTTCTGTTGTTCTGGTGCTGTTTTCTATTAACACATTTGCAAAGACAGATATTGAGCTGACGTATTCAGGCCTTAGCTTTGAAATTCCCGGAAACTTCTCCATGATAGGTGACGCAGGAGGTAGTCAAAATATTTTAATATTCAGGTACGGGGATGAGTTGGGGAAGCGGTTCTTGGCTTTTTCCGACATGACGAATGATCAAACTCTTAGTTATGGGTGCCCAGCCAGCGTTTTCTTTAAGAATGTTTTCTTCGACGGGGATGATTCAGGATGTGACCAGGATAACATTGAGATAATGCAAGAGTCCTTTGTGGAAGGCCGGAAAGTTGAGAGGTGGTCTGAGAATGATTATTCTGTCGTGTACTCCGGCGACAGAGAAAAGTCATACATTTTTATAATTGGAGACAACGGCAAGCTTGTGAAGGTGGACTCTGATTTCCTAGAAAAAGAATCTTTAAAGAAAATAGTTAGAGGTATATAACAAGCAGTATCGTGATATCTATTCTTTATCCGCTCTTCGCCGTTGGGTGTGGAATTCGCCCTCTGAGCTGGATCAGAATAGGCGGTCTCAAGTTCCAAGCGCAACACTATTGAAGGGTGCCCGGTCCAGCGACGGACTTCTTGAGAACCTCGCCATAGACTGGCTCTTCGCCAATCCAATGTCTTGCAGGGGCGTATGTTCAATGAATCCGCAATGGCATCGAGCTCTTCCTGACTATAGACCGGTAGGTCCGTGCCCTTCGGCCAGTACTGACGCAACAGACCGTTGGTATTCTCGTTAGAGCCTCGTTGCCACGGGCTATGGGGATCGGCGAAATAGATGGCCGTCCCGGTCCGCAGTGTGATCTCGGCATGCTTCATCATCTCCCTGCCCTGGTCGTAGGTCATGGAGAGCCGCAGGGCGCGTGGGACCTCGTTCAGCTTGTCGCTGAACCCGATGGCAGCGGCGGTGGCCGTCGTGCCGTCCAGCTTGGCCAGGATCACTAGGCGCGTAGAGCGCTCCACCAGTGTGCCGATGACGGACCGGTTGTTGGCACCCATCATCAGGTCGCCTTCCCAGTGGCCGGGCATCAGACGGTCTTCGATCTCGGGTGGGGACATATGAATGCTGACCAGGTCCGGGATCTGGCCACGCCGGTCATTACCCCGGCTGCGCGGTTGACGCTTGCCGTTGCCCTGCCGCAAGCAGGCGATGAGCTCTTTTTCGCTGCACTGCCGTTCCCGCCTCAGCCTTCAGATCTTAGCCTTCAGCCGACGGTCACCTTCTTGTCGTCGAACGCCATGTGTTGCGCAATTGCCTGCATGTCTGCCAACGGCTCTTCATAGCTCCACGCCACATCGGTGTGCTCGCCATGGGAGAAGTAGGCGGCATCGCCCTTGAAGGGGCAGTGGGTCACGGTATCGGAGCGGGTCAGCAGCTCCATTCGCACATCGTCGCGGGGGATATACTGGCACGGCGGGTAGCCACGTTCGCGGAGTTCGATGGCGCGGGTGGTGTCGGCGAGAAGCGTGTCGCCGATCGTCACCTGTATCCGGCGGTTGTGCGGGTGCAAGGTGATGCGGGGTTCGGTGGGTGCTTCGCCGCCCTCTGGGCCGTAGAAGAACACCCAGGTGGCGAAGTCGTCGGTGAAGTCCTCGAAGCGATGAACAACGCCCGCGGGTACGAACAGCACTTCACCCGCCTCGAAGGGCTGTCGTGTATCGCCATTGATGAATTGGCCTGAGCCGGAGATGACGACGTACACCTCGTCCCTTGTATGCGGGGTTTGGTAATCCGCGCCATCCGGCTTGTAGATCTCGACCTGAAGCGAGCCGTGCCGAAATACCTCGGCGAAGGACACGCCCTGGTTGTCTTGCAGCTTCTTCAGTACGGCCGATGGTGTCAGGCGATCCGTCATGTTCTCACTCAATGCCGGTTGGGTGGACAGGAACCGCGGCGAATAGCTCCGGGAGAATCAGACACGCACTGCCTCACGCTCAACATGGGGCCGCAGCTCGGGTCGTAGCGCCTTGTCGGTCACCAGGTCTACTGGATGGCCCAGCAGATCCTCCAGGTAGAACTGCACCCCGAAATAACGGGCCGAGGTCGCCGGGCCGTCAAAGCTCACCAGGATATCGATATCGCTGTCGTCGCGAGCTTCATCGCGCGACATGGAGCCAAAAAGCGCCAACGAGGTGACGCCATACTCGCTGGATAGCCACGGCAGGTGT